>DAOVYA010000087.1 GCA_030635865.1 Gammaproteobacteria bacterium
CCAAAAGGATACGGTCGTAATGCGCGCCATCCCACCAGGTCGATGGCAGGGTGGCATCCGCCTCCACGAGATCTGCATGTAGTCCGAGCCGTGACAAATTTTCTGCGACGCGTTCAAGGCGCGACCCGTCTATATCGATCGCAGTAAGCCCGGCGAACTCAATGCCCCCCTCCAGTATATGTGCGGTCTTGCCACCGGGGGCTGCACAGGCATCGAGTACACGCTGACCGGGTTCGAGTGCGAGCAACCCGGCTACCAGTTGTGCAGCGCCATCCTGTACCGAGACGATCCCTTCAGAAAACCCCGGCAGGGCTTCAACCGGCACCGGCTTGTCCAGCTTGATGCCCTCGGCCACGGCGGCCAATGGCGTTGCTTCAAGCGACTGCTCTGCCAGTATTTCCAGGTATTCATCCCGCGTTATACGTTGCCGGTTAACCCGCAAGCTAAAAGGTGGACGCGCATTATTGGCTGCGAGAATCGTCGACCAGTCATCCGGCCAGTCTGACTGCAGTCGTTCTATCAGCCAGCCGGGATGTGCATGGCGGGCTTCCGGTTTTTCGCTGATTGCCGCTTCGAGTTCCGCTGCATTGCGCTGATAGTTACGCAACACCCCGTTGACCAGGCCGCTGGCCCAGGACTTGTCCAGTGCACGGGTCGCCTGCACGGTTTCGTGTACCGCAACACGTTGCGGCATGGCAAGCTGATCAAGCTGATACAAACCCGTCAACAACAGGCAGTGTAAATCAGCATCACGCTGCTTCAGTGGTTTGCTCAGCAGTTGGCCCAGCATGGCATCAAGCCTGAAATACCAGCGCAATGTGCCATATGACAATTCCTGTAGCAGTGCCCGCTTGCGGCCATCCGTAACCGGCTCCAAACCCTCGGGCAGGGCATTTGCCAGTGAACAGCCCTCAAAAATAACCCGGGCAAGCACACGTGCCGCCCGGGCACGTACATCTACCGTCATATTACTATCTCGGGCAGCCGTTCATTCATGACCAAGACGGTCACCTAGCAGGGAATGTGCATTGATAAAATCATCAGCCGTTACGGGGCGTGCACCGGGTAACTGCAACCTGAGCAACCGCAAACAGCCATTACCGCAGGCCACGTCAATCCCGGACCGGGTAGCAGAGACAACCAGTCCCGGTTCTGCAGCCGGCACAACATCCAGTGGTGAGGCTTCCCAGATACGCAACTGGCGGCCCTGGTAGCGGGTCTCGGCCACCGGCCATGAATTAAAGGCACGAACCTGCAGCGCAATTTCACAAGCAGAACGATTCCAGTCAATCAAGGCCTCGCTCTTCTCAATCTTGCTGGCATAGGTCACCAGCCGTTCATCCTGTGGCCGCGGGACCAACGCTGCCTGCTCCAGGGCTGCCAGGTTGTCTCCCAGCAGGTCCGCACCCAGGCGCGCAAGCTTGTCATGCAGCCGACTGCCGGTGTCATCCGCTGTAATCGGGCAGCGCGCAGATGCAAGCACCGGACCGCTGTCCAGGCCTTCCTCCATCTGCATCAAGCTAACACCGGTCTCATGGTCGCCGGCAAAAATGGCACGCTGAATCGGCGCCGCACCTCGCCAGCGCGGTAACAGAGAGGCATGCACATTGACACAACCCAGCCCGGGCAATTCCAGGACGGTGGGAGGGAGTATCAAGCCATAGGCAACGACCACCATTAAATCGGCCTGCATTGCCGCGAGTTCCGCCTGCGACTCCGGTGTCTTTAAACCGGCTGGCTGAAATACCGGCACCTTGTTTGATTTTGCCAATTGCTTGACCGGGCTTTCGCAGGTCTTTCGACCGCGGCCAGCCGGCCGGTCGGGCTGGGTGTAAACAGCGATCAGCTCGTGCGGGCTGTCCAGCAGGCACTGCAGGGTGGGCAGAGAAAACTCAGGTGTCCCGGCAAAAACGATCTTCATGGCTGCATCCGCAGGCTGGGTGAACGGTTTTCATGATACGGAAATGGCCGCAAGGCCTGGCACCGCCTTCCCTGGCGCCTGGCCCCTAGATAACCCGCTTGCCAGACGGGTTGGCGGCAACCACCTCGGCCTGGCGATTTAGCTTTTCCAGCTTTTGCTCTTTTTCCAGCCTTTTACGGATACGTTTCCGCTTCAGCTGTGTCAGATAGTCCACAAACAACTTGCCATCCAGGTGATCGATCTCATGCTGGATACAGACTGCCAGCAGGCCATCAGCCTCTAATTCAAATAACTGGCCATCCCGGTCCAGTGCCTGCATTTTGACCCACTCCGCGCGTTTTACCGCCTCAAACACGCCGGGCACTGAAAGACAGCCCTCATCCATCTCCTCGACACCCTCAAGTTCTGTAATTTCCGGGTTAATCAGGCATAAAGGCTGGTTCTTTTCTTCCGATATATCTATTACGACAACACGCCTGTCGACATTGACCTGCGTGGCGGCGAGGCCAATGCCGGGTGCCGCATACATGGTTTCCAGCATATCATCGAGCAGCTGGCGCACCGCGTCATCTACCCGGGATACCGGCTGTGCGACCGTGCGTAAACGCGGGTCTGGATAATGCAGGATATTGAGTGTAGCCATGTGATTAGCGTCACGATTCGGTAAAGTCGCTTGCCCTATACTCTAACATAAACTTCAATATACAAGCTGCTGAGGGGACAAAGGGTTTTGTTTTGTGTGGATTTTCCGCTAGACTCGCGAGTGGCCTGACTGCCACGGCGGAAGATCCTGCAACCACAGCACGCTGAACAGGGTTCGATACAAACTCGACGTAAAGGGACATCCAATGCCAATCAAGAAATTGTTCGTAATGGTCTTCGCATTACTGCTCGCCGGTCAGCTCCTTGCAACCGATGTGGTACTCAACCCGGAACATCCGGACCGCTATGTCGTGGTCAAGGGCGATACGCTCTGGGATATTTCTGCCATGTTTCTGCGCGATCCATGGTTATGGCCGGAAGTCTGGCATGTCAATCCGCAGATCGAAAACCCGCATTTGATATATCCCGGCGATATCCTGACCCTCGTCTATGTCAACGGCAAACCACAGCTACGCCTGTCGCGGGGTGACCTGAAGCTAAGCCCGCGTATTCGTACCGAAAGCCTGGACGACGCCATCCCGACGATCCCGCTGGATGCTATCAAGCAATTCCTTAACCGTTCAATCGTAGTGGATGAAAACGAACTGAATACCGCGCCTTATGTCCTCCAGAGCGCGGATGAACATGTAGTCAGTGGTGCGGGTGACCGTGTCTATGTTCGTGGCATTGAAGGCAGGGATAATGCCCTGTTTGACATCTTCGAAGCGGGCGATGCCTATATTGATCCGGACACCGATGAGGTACTGGGTTATGCAGCATTATTTGTGGGCTCTGGCCCGGTACAGCGGTTTGGTGACCCGGCCACTATCCTGCTAACCGATACAACCCAGGAAGTCCGTGCCGGGCATCGATTGCGCCCCGCCGAGAACAGTGACCCGGTCCTGCATTTCCAGCCTCACCCGACACCCCCTGATACCGAGGGCCACATCATCTCGGTTATTGGTGGCGTTACACAGATCGGTCAGTTCAATGTCGTCGCCCTCGACCTTGGCACCCGTGAAGGCATGGAAGTCGGCCACGTAATGCGAATCTTCCAGCGGGGTGAAATCATACGTGACCGTTTCAGCGATGAACGCGAGGACAGGGTGACATTGCCGGACGAGGATGCAGGCCTGCTCATGGTATTCCGCACCTTCGAAAAAGTCAGTTTTGGCCTGATCATGGAAGCAACCCGCGCTATCCATATCAATGATTATGTGCGCACCCCCTGACAGATACCTGTACACAAACTTCACCAGGGACGGTGAACAAATGACACATCACAAAGGGTTTCGGAGAGACTAGCCTTATGGCAGTCACTCCCGTACCCACGGAATCCGCAGACACCCTTATCGACTGGCTTGCCCTGTGCCATGCACCCGGCGCAGGAACCGCCACCATCCACCGTCTGCTGGACAGCTTTTCCGGGCCTGCCAGTGCGCTCAGGGCAAGTAACGGTCAACTACTGCAGCTCGGCCTTAAACAACCGACAATCGACGCACTGCGCAGACCGGATGAACGCTTGATTGCGCGCGACCTGGAATGGCGTGAGGGACCGGACAATCACATCATCACCTGCCATGATCCGGCATATCCCGCCCTGTTGTTACAATTACCTGATCCTCCACCACTGCTGTATATACATGGCAATGTCGGTTTATTGAGTGAACCCCAGCTGGCGATGGTCGGCAGTCGCAACCCGAGCGGTTCCGGCCAGCAAACAGCGGTTGACTTTGCCCGCCACCTGGCTTCCGCCGGACTGGTCATTACCAGTGGCCTGGCACTGGGAATCGATGCTGCCTGTCACCAGGGCGCACTCGATGTAAATGCACCCACGATCGCGGTAATGGGTACCGGTCTCGACCAGGTGTACCCTGCACGACACCGCGAACTTGCCCAGAAAATCGCCGAACAGGGCAGCCTGGTTTCTGAATTTCCGATCGGCACTGCACCGAAACCGGGGAATTTTCCGCAACGGAACCGTATTATCAGCGGACTAAGCCTGGGCACACTGGTGGTCGAGGCCGCCATACGCTCTGGCTCGTTAATCAGCGCCCGTTACGCCCTCGAACAGGGTCGCGAGGTATTCGCCATCCCCGGCTCAATCCATAATCCGCTGGCAAGGGGATGCCATTACCTGATTCGCGAGGGTGCAAAACTGGTCGAAACCGCCCAGGATATCATTGACGAACTGGGGAGCCTGGCTGGCGCCTGCACACCGTTACCCGCCGCCGTGGAAGAAACCACGCGGCCGCATCAACTCGACGAAGAATACCTGCAATTCCTTGACTCAATAGATTTCGATCCAACATCCGTAGACCAGCTGGTGGAGCGCAGCGGATTGACGCCAGCCGAAGTTTCCTCCATGCTCCTGCAGCTGGAATTGAGCGGTTATATTGCCTCCAGCCCCGGCGGGCTATATAACCGGTTGAAAAATAAAGGTTAGCAATGAAAGAAAATGTCTTCGACGTACTGATGTACCTGTTTGAGAAGTACTACATGGATGATGACAATCCAGTCGTGCCCGAACGGGATTCGGTACAGCAGGAACTCAGCAGGGCCGGTTTCCCTCTCAAGGAAATCGATCGCGCCTTCAACTGGATGGAGGGCCTTGCCAGCGTCCCGTCAGCACCTGCAATGCAGGCAACACGTTCCATCCGTATGTTTTCCGAGGCCGAAATGAATTGGCTCGACACCGATTGCCGTGGTTTCATCCTGTATCTGGAACAGATGGGCGTATTAACACCTGCCAGCCGTGAACTGGCAATCGATCGTGCCATGGCGCTGGAAGATGAATATTTCGATGTCGAACAAATGAAGTGGGTCATCCTGATGGTCCTGTTTAACCAGCCCGGAGAAGAAGCCGCCTATGCATGGGTGGAAGACCTGGTGTTTGACACCATGGCTACCGGCCTGCATTAAATCTCCTTACATGATCAGCAGCCTTGCTGGTCTGCCACAGCGTAACTGATTTTTATGAGCAAGAACCTCGTAATTGTTGAATCCCCCGCCAAGTGCAAGACCATCAAGAAATACCTCGGCAAGGGCTTTGATGTCATGGCGTCCTATGGTCACGTACGTGACCTGATCCCCAAGGAAGGTGCGGTCGATCCCGACCATGACTTCGCCATGAAATACCAACTCATCGAACGTAATTCCAAACATGTCGATAACATCATCAAGGCGATGAAAAAATCGGATGCCCTGTACCTCGCAACTGACCCGGATCGCGAAGGTGAAGCAATCTCCTGGCACCTCTGTGAACTCCTCAAGGAGCGCAAGATATTAAAAGACAAACCCGTATACCGTGTTGTCTTTAACCAGATCACCAAGCGTGCCGTCAACGAGGCCATTGAAAATCCACGCACCCTCTCCAGCGAACTGGTCAATGCTCAACAGGCACGCCGCGCACTCGACTACCTGGTTGGTTTTAATCTGTCACCGCTTTTGTGGAAAAAGATACGTCGTGGTCTTTCTGCAGGACGCGTACAAAGTCCGGCACTCTGCATGATCGTAGAGCGTGAAAACGAAATAGAAGCCTTCAAACCAAGAGAATACTGGACGCTTGAAGGTGACCTTACAAAAGACAAACAGAATTTCGTGGCGCGGCTGACGCATTTACATAACGAAAAACTCAAACAGTTTTCTATTACTGACGAGACCGCTGGCAACGCCGCAAAGAAGGAACTGCTAAAGCTCGCAAACGGCAAACTGATTGTTGACACCATCGAGAAGAAAAAAAGAAAGCGTAACCCTGCCGCGCCATTTACCACCTCGACACTGCAACAGGAAGCCTCGCGCAAGCTGGGCTTTACCGCCAGCCGCACCATGCGCGTTGCCCAGCAACTCTACGAAGGCATGGATATCGGCGGCGAATCAGTCGGCCTGATTACCTACATGCGTACCGACTCGGTAAACCTTGCCGATGAAGCACTGGCC
>DAOVYA010000256.1 GCA_030635865.1 Gammaproteobacteria bacterium
CGTCAGATTGTTTACTAAATCGAGGAGATAGCTATGAGAGGAACAAGCAAGAACAGATTACGCACGCCGGTACTGGCGGCAGTTCTGGTCGCTTCAACCGGGATGATCGGTTGCGCCAATACACAGGAGATGCAAAGCTTGCGGGCCCAGGTTGATGCAGCATCGGCTGACGCGCAGGCTGCAAAGGCAGAAGCGGCCGAGGCAAAAGCACTTGCCCAGAGGGCCCTGGGTACGGCTAATGATGCAATGGCAACCTCGGAGGCAACGGAAGCCAAGATCGACCGCATGTTCAAGAAAGCCATGTATAAATAGTATGGCTTGTTTCAGGTGACAAAAAAGGCTCCAGGCGGAGCCTTTTTTGTGCCCGTCCTGTCGGCAACTATTTTGAAATGGCGACCGGCATCCCGTCCTGGTTTTCTACTGCCATTCGCAATGCACTGCCACTGAGAATAATCGGCCTGTCGACCGTATAGTCTGCAATCATGTTCAATACCGTTTGCAAATCATTGCCGGGTGATTCCCGGTTTTCTTCCAGTGCAGGGTGTATCTCTATGTAAAGGGTATCTGCAAACCAGCCCAGTTTAACCGGCTGGTTGACGATCTGTACCGGTGTGCCGACGGGGACATCATCAAATAATTGTTCAATATCCTCTGGATACATACGCAGGCAGCCATGGGTGACGCGCATACCGACACCATAGGGTTTGTTCGTGCTGTGTAACAGGTAACCGGGAATTGCCAGGCGCATGGCATAACGTCCCAGCGGATTGTCCGGTCCTGGAAGGACAATATCGGGCAGGGGATCATCGCCTGCCGCGATTGCTTCGTCCTTGAGTGATTGCGGCGGCCGCCAGGACGGGTCTTTTTGTTTGGATGCAATCCTGGTATTGCCGAGCGGGGTTTCCCAGTCCATTCTGCCAACGCTGACGGGGTGCGTGATAATCTGACGCACTTTGGAATATTTCGACTGGTAAAAGTAATACAAGCGCATTTCCGGCAGGTTCAGCACGAGTCCTGTTCGTTTTGCATCCGGTAACACGTAGCGCTTCGGTAGCCTGACTACAGGACTGTTTTTCGGTAACCAACGGTCCACATCCGGATTGGCGATAATAATCTCGTTCTGACCGATATCATTATTGCGCGCAATATCCAGCAAGGTTTCGTTTTCGTGCGCCTTGACGTATTGAATGCGGCCAATGATGTCAATATCGTCTGGCGGCTGGATAAAGGTGTCGGCGCGTGCAAAGCCGGCATCAATGGCCACCAGGAGAAGCAGTACGATTGCGCAGTTATTCAATCTATTGGTAAATAATGATATATCCATTAGTTCGCATAATGTATATTATGTTAAATAGTAATCATACCCGCAAGTTTACAGATAGCCAGATACCCACTCCATTGCCGGGATGATGTGTATCGCATGTCACTGGTAACATCTACCCTGACCTGAATGCTGGCAGTAGCCGTGGCAAATCCTGCTGTAAAAAGCGGGCATCTGTCGAAAACAGGTCATAACCATCAAGCTCGTCCAACGAGACCATGCGTATACTTGTAATCTCAGGAGAATGTGGCTGCATTTTGTTGCTGGACAGCGCCTCATGCACAGCTGCAAACCCTGCTTCGGGCTTGCACAGGAAATAGAAAGTCAGGCGATAGGGGCCGGGCTCCTCCTCTACGTAAGGGACGGCATCTACACGCAGCAGATGGATATCGACGATCTCGATCCCGAGTTCCTCGCGGATTTCACGGCTCAAGGTGGCTTCAAGCACATCATCGGGTGACACCTCGTTGTGCGGCATAGTGGGATCACCCGGAATTGAATCCATTGAGCCACCGGGCAGGCCCCAGGCACCCCGGCGACGGTAGCTGTGCTCAACCAGCAGGACCCGGGCAGGAGTAACCTCATCATCCACCATGACGGCCACTGCACCGAGCACCCAGTTGCGTGTCAGGAGCCCCTTTAGAAAGCCGGCGAGACGGGGAGGAAATCTCCGCCATAGTGCGAGTAAAGCACGATGCAGGCCAACCTGATGCTCGATGTACTGTACGATCCGTGTAAACATGTGTGCCCCGGACAATCTGTCAGTGGATTATTTTCTATCAGGATACCTGCTTTCAGTGAGTGCGTGTAACAAGGTATGACCTGCCTGTTCCACGTTGGGCCCGAAGGATACTACACCGTCCTCATGTCCACCCATCGCGAAGATGCCGATTTGGCGGACATCGGATTCGTTAAACAGACGCCGTACTTCCTGCGCCATTGCAGGTGTACCGTAGTCTACCGAGGGATCGGTAAGCGGGATGTTTCTGGCTGCAGCTGTTTTCCAGATATCCGGCGAATGGACATGAAGGACCGCGTGGACCTCGTCATCGAGATCGTAGATCGCAGCATGGGTCAGTGATTCTGATGATGGTTTGACGGGCCCTGATGCTATTACATGGTTGCGCCCGGTATCGTAGGCACTGACGATCGCATAGTGGCTATTATCAAGTTCCTCCAGCTCGCCCGTCTGTGTTCCGCTGATCACAAATACGCGCTTTCCGCACCCGGCATCGAAAGGCCCGATTCGCTGGCTGACATTTCCGAAGCCATAACCTCCATAACGGCAGGGATCCTGTCCAATGAGCCCGTTCTTCCAGAGGATGTTTCGCCACGTATTGAGTTCCTGCAGGCTGTTCATGGGAGCAGGTTCTGCAAACCTGAACTGCAGATCAAATTTGATTACGCCCTCTTCTTGCATATATTAATTTCAGCGATTCTCAAGAAATGTTCTATACGGACCCTTTGCCCACGTACATTCCACGACTCCGGGAGAAGTGCCCACGAAAATGATGCTGCCTGACAGCATACGGCAGTGTGCGAAAGCGACGGATCTCCGGTTCCCTTCAATAATAGAGAATGGACCGGACAGCGATGGGCTATCGGTGATAGTGATCAGGCCGCGATCCAGTTCACCCCCGGATTCAATAAATCGTATTTTTCCACGGATGTCATTTATTATTTTTCCTGGTTCATTGTCACCACTGTTGTTCTCAAGGTTGCGGGCAGCATCAATGACCCTGAATGTACCATTGGTGATGGTGAACCAGTCACGCGAAGAGATCACATATAAGTGTCCTGGATCTCCGGGTTGGATCTCGCAACGATACCACTGAAGATCCGTTGGCAATTCTTTCCGAATATCACTGCGAATATCACACGAGTCGTGCTCTTCGATCTGTCGCCAGTGTTCCCATACGGTATC
>DAOVYA010000148.1 GCA_030635865.1 Gammaproteobacteria bacterium
CCTGGGCCGAAGACCCGGCCTGCTATTTGACGGATGCAGAGATAATGAATAACAGTGATGTTGTTACAAAAGACAATACATATAAAGTCATGGCGGGATGAGATAACGATACACAGCAGTCTGCAGGGTGCGCCGTGCGCACCCTGAACCAATTACATACATTTACAATCCGGTACGCATGGCGCACCCTACAATACTATGGCAGCAAGACAGATCGTTAACGGTTTACTTATCCTGCTTGTGTGCCTATCCCTCGATGCTGCCGGAGCGTCACCAATAGCGGGTACACCGTATTACCATGACAGCTTCGATCCCGGCCTGAAGCCCTGGCAACCCTCGCCGGAGCGTAATATCGAAGAAGTTTACCAGCGTCACGAATACTACCAGCTGGTGTATGGTGAAGACGGAAAACTTGTTTCCGTAACCCGCTTTCTGAGAGGCAAGCCGGTCGAGGTCAGCAGTTATCGCCGTCAGCCGGATGGGTCGCTGCAGCCGGTGACCGGAAGCCCCGGTATTGCCGCGAGCAGTACGCTGTATGCAACCCACTGTGCTGCCTGTCACGGCGATGACCGGCTCGGTGGCAGTGGACCGGCATTGTTGCCCTCGAACCTGCATCGTTTGCGCAAGCGCGCGGCCGGGCAGGTGATCCGTGACGGTCGGCCAGCCACCCAGATGCCGCCTTTTGGCAAACAACTCGATGATGCGGTTATCCAGTCACTGGTTGACTATATTTATACGCAGTCGGCAACAGTGCCGGAATGGAACACTCATTCCATTGCGGCATCGCGTACGGTCTGGCTGACCGCCGACAAGCTGCCGGCACAACCGGTACATGATGCCGATCCGCTCAACCTGTTTTGTGTGGTCGAGGCCGGTGACCATCACGTGACCGTGCTGGACGGCGACCGCCTGGAACCAATCCATCGCTTCCCGAGTCGTTTTGCCCTGCATGGGGGCCTGAAATATTCACCGGATGGTCGTTTTGTCTATCTGGCTTCACGTGACGGCTGGATCGGCAAGTTTGACCTGTATAGCCTGCAGATGGTTGCGGAGATTCGTGCCGGGATCAACACCCGCAACGTGGCGGTATCGACCGACGGGCAAACCCTGCTGGTTGGCAACACCCTGCCGAATACCCTGGTGTTGTTGAATGCCACGGATCTTGGTCTGATAAAAGTCATCCCGGTTACTGGTAAAAATGGCAGCACATCACGTATCAGTGCCGTGTACCAGGCCGCGCCCCGCGGCAGTTTTGTGGCAGCCCTGAAAGATATCCCGGAAGTCTGGGAGATCATGGATGACGGGCCGCAGTATTCAGTGCGCAAGATCCGGCTTGAGCAGGTGCTGGATGATTTCTTTTTTGATCAAAGCTATCGTTATCTTATTGGTGCTGACCGGGCCAGTCACGGCGGCCAGGTAATCGATCTTGACAGTGGCAACAAGGTAGCTGAATTACCGCTGGATGGCATGCCTCACCTGGGATCAGGCATTACCTGGAAATATCGGGATACACAGGTGATGGCATCACCGAACCTGAAACAGGGGATGGTGACGGTTATCGATATGAACAACTGGAAGGTTATTCGCCAGATTGAAACTCTTGGTCCCGGATTTTTCATGCGCAGTCATGAAAATACTCCGTATGCCTGGACCGACGTGTTTTTCGGGCCGAATCGGGACGTCATGCATGTAATAGACAAGCGCAGCCTGGAGATTGTCAAAACCCTGCGGCCGGAGCCAGGCAAGACCTCGGCGCATGTCGAGTTTACGAGAGATGGTAAATATGCACTGGTGAGCCTGTGGGAAATGGATGGGGCGCTGGTCGTCTATGACGCCGAGTCACTTGAAGAAGTCAAGCGGATCCCGATGCGCAAGCCGTCCGGAAAGTACAATGTGTATAACAAAATTAACCGTTCCGAGGGTACCAGTCACTAATTTGTCTTTGTAGAAAAAAACGGATGCGAGGTCCGCGGTGACCTGATTTCAGGATCTTGTCATGCGGATTCAGAGATATTACCGAGACAGCCGTCAACCATTGATTTCAGTCTCGCCTGGTCCAGAATCCTGATCTGTTTGCGATTGACTGTCAGCAGCTTCTCTTCCTGGAAATGGGCAAACAGGCGGCTGACGGTTTCAATGGCAAGGCCCAGGTAGTTACCGATGTCCTGCCGTGACATCGGCAGATTAAATTCATTGGCTGACAAGCCGCGTAACATGTAGCGTGAGGACAGGCTGAGCAGGAAAGAAGCGAGTCGTTCCTCGGCACTACGCTGCCCAAGCAGCATCAGCAAATGCTGGTCAGACGTAATTTCCTTCCCGAGCAGGCGCATCATCTGTTTTTGCAGGCCCGGCAGGCTATGGCAGAGTTCTTCCAGTTGAATGAAAGGCAGTTCGCAGACGCTGGATGTTCCGAGTGCGATGCATGTGCTTGAAAAAGTCTCACCTGCGAGGCCATCAAGGCCGACCAGTTCGCCGGGGAGGGCGAAGCCCAACACCTGTTCATCACCGTCTTCAGTTATGCAGTAGGACTTCAATGCGCCTGATCTGACGGCAAAAATCGAACTGCTCCTGTCACCGGCGTGGAACAGGTGTTGCCCCGGCTGATAGGGTTGCTGGCGTTTCAGGATACCGTCCAGCTGATTGACTTCGTCTGTCTCCATGCTATGTGGCAGGCAAAGATCTGCCAGGCTGCAATTCTGGCAGGAGACCTTGAGCGCCTCGATCTTCAGCAATTTTTCTTTTCCTGTCATGCTGGTCCTGTAAATGGCGCCTTCTTGATCCAGGTCATTGTCGCTGGTCGCCAGTTTCGGCAAAATTCATGACCATCTGTTCAGTATGGTTTGAGATCATCCAGCCACGCTACGTAATTCGGGCCTGGTCATGCTTGCACCAGATTGCCTGAATCACACGCACGAAATATCAGTATACATTCGTCTACCGGTCTGTAACAGTCAAAACTCCAGGGAATTCATGTGCTTTTTAAGGGCTTCAGAGTTGCCTGGAACCTGAATAATAACCAGAATGGCAAGGTTTTAGTTCATCAGGCCGAATCTTGCTCCTGTTCGTCTTTACGACGGTCAGCCGGCGTCGTATCCGGCGAATCATCATCCATCAGGATTTGATGGGCCGGGCCTTCCAGGTCGTCAAACTGGCCACTGTGAATCGCCCACACGAAGATCCATACGATTATGCCAACCAGTACCAGTGACAGCGGGATCAACAGGTAGATAATTTCCATTACTCACTCCCGCGTGTCAGGCGCAATGCGTTCAAAACCACCAGCAGTGAACTCGATGACATGCCGATGGCTGCCATCCATGGTGCGACCAGACCGAGCACGGCAGCGGGCAGGGCGATCAGGTTGTATGCAACCGCCCATGCCAGGTTTTGGCGGATGATGCGCAGGGTGCGCCGCGCAAGGAGTATACCGTTCGACAGTGCAGAGAGCCGGTTCGATATCAGAATCATATCAGCGCCGGCCTGGCTGATCTGCGCCGCGCCCTGCATGGCAATCGAGACATCGGCAGCACCCAGCACCGGTGCATCATTGATCCCGTCCCCGACCATGATGACGGTGTTGCCCTGTTGTTGCAGTTTTTGTACTTCGCGTAATTTATCCGCCGGTTCCAGATCGGCGTAGACAGTGTCGATGCCAACCTGCTCAGCCACTGTCCGGGCAGCGCTGTGATTGTCGCCGCTCATCAGGATGATCTTCTTCCCGGCCTGGTGCAGCGTCTGGATGGTGGCACATGCATCGGGGCGTATTTTATCCTGTAATGACAGAAGTGCATGGATACGTTCTTCATCAGCCAGAAAGATTTGCGTGTGATTGCCCGTTCTGTCCAGTTTGCCGTGTGTCGTGCAATGTGCCTGCACAAACGCGGCATTGCCGATGTACCAGATGTTGCCATCGACCTGTCCACTGATTCCGGCACCGGGATAATTGCGGATATCCCGTGCGGTGAACGGCGTGTTGCCCGCGCGCCTGGCGATGGCGTGTGCCGCAGCATGTTCCGAATGTGTTTCCAGTGCCGCGGCAATGTGCAGCAGTGTGGTTTCATCCAGGTGTGAATCAATCTGTACATCAACCACCACAGGTGTACCGACTGTCAGTGTACCGGTCTTGTCGAACACGACATGTGTGGCACGCGCGAGCGTTTCCAGGCGAGCACTGCCGGTGGCAAGCATTCCCTGTGCCAGCAGGGTCCCGGTAGCGGCGCTGATGGCGGTCGGTGTGGCGAGTGACAGGGCGCACGGGCAGGTCACTACCAGCACGGACACCAGCACCGGTAACCAGCTCTGTGGATCGTGTTGCCACCAGTACAGGCCTGCGGCACTGGCAAACAGCAACACGCCAACCACGAAGCCGGCGGCAACCCGGTCGGCGAGTTGCGTGATGGCCGGCTTTTCCTGCTGCGCACGTTCCAGCAGGCGAGTGATCTCGGCCAGTACGGTATCGAGGCCGGTTTTGTCAACCTGCATAACGAGTGGACTGTCCATATTGAGACTGCCACCGATCAGCTTCATGCCGGGTGATTTCTGCAGCGGCGTGCTTTCACCGCTCAACAACGCCTCGCTGACACCGGAGTTGCCGGATTCAACTGTGCCATCTGCGGGCACAGTGGCACCTGGCTTGATGAGCACCCTGTCGCCGGGTTGCAGTTCAGCCGACGGAATGATTACCTGCCTGCCGTCGTCACCGTCAGCGCCCAGGCGAGTTGCCATGGCAGGCAGCGCCTGTGCAAGATTCTCGGCGGTTTCCGCCCCACGCTTGCGCGCCTGCATTTCAAAATATCGGCTCACCAGCAGGAAAAACACAAACATCACCACCGAGTCATAGTACACCTCACCCTGGCCAGTCAGCGTGGCGTGGATACTTCCGCCGAAGGCCACCAGTATGCCAAGCGAAACCGGTGTATCCATTCCAACGCTGTGGTTTTTCAGGTCACGCCAGGCGCCGCGCAGGAACGGGGCGCCGGAATAGATCAGCACCGGCGTGGTCAGCAGTAGTCCGACCCAGTGGAACAGGTTTTTGAATTCATCCTCGATACCGGTCCAGCCACCCACATACAGTGCAATCGACAGCATCATTACCTGCATGCCCAGCACACCGGCAATGCCGATACGGCGCA
>DAOVYA010000048.1 GCA_030635865.1 Gammaproteobacteria bacterium
GGACTGGCAACACTGTGTGGCTGGGGCGCCGTCATTGCCGGCCCTGCAGCCATTTATTTCATGCATGCCATCTACCGCATCAAGGCGCGGCCTTTCTGGAACCACTGGCAGGTACTGACCAGCTTCTATGGCAACACGCTGACCCTGGGCGCCCTGTTTGTTGGCCTGGTGTTCGCATCAACACTGGTGTTCCATGAGCAAAGTATTGCGGCATTAATGTCTGTGCTGGCATGGCCAATCGTTTTTGGCCTGATCATCGAATCATTGGGGCTTGTCGCACATACGCGGCATTTAAATCGTGGCGGAGAAGAAGGGGCTGCATCGCACTATAAACAAACCACAAAATTCGGCAACACCTGGCTGTTACGTAACACGGGGCTGTGTATTGCAGTGCTGGCGGCGATAGGCGCGGCTACAATGAATGTCGATGGCCTTTGGGGAATGTCCATCTGGATATTGACTGGATTGACCGTCGCTGTCACAGCAGTCATTGGTCGTGCGTTGTTTTATGTACTGGTCATCCCCACCACCATGCCGGGCGCCTTCTTCTGGAAGAACCCGGGCTTCGAGGAACATGCGCGTGAAACCGGACTGGCTGACATGCCACAGGTTGGCGTATTACCTGGTGTGCATTAAAGATAAATTTGTTTACCCGCTATTCCCCTATGGCTATGGTCAGCAGGCCTGCAAAATTGCCGGAATGAGAAAGCCATTGAAATTGCTGCTCGATCTGTAATCCTCGTCGGCAGAACAGCCGAATTCCGCATATAATCCGGGGTAGATGGCACCTGTCAGGAAATGTAGTCTCTGAAAACCATGCAGCCGAAGTTAATCGACCCCTTTAACCGTACGATTGAATACATCCGTCTTTCGGTAACGGACAGGTGTGACCTGCGCTGTTTCTATTGCCTTCCTGAAGATTACCGTGATTTCACAGAACCGGAGGAATGGCTGACGTTTGAAGAAATAGAGCGTCTTATTGGCGCCTTTGCGGCACTGGGTGTTCGCCGGGTCCGCATTACCGGTGGCGAGCCCCTGGTGCGCAGGAATCTGCCCGACCTGGCCACGCGCCTGTCACAACTTCCCGGCATTGACGATCTGTCATTGAGCAGCAACGCCGTCAATCTTGCGCGACAGGCAAAGGCGTTAAAGGCAGCCGGTATTTCCCGCATCAATGTCAGCCTGGATACACTGCACGCTGACCGTTTCAGGAAAATTACAAAAGGCCGCCTTGACAGGGTACTGGATGGCCTGATGGCCGCAAAGGCAGCCGGCTTTGCGCCGATCAAGATCAACATGGTGGTCATGAAGGACATCAATGACGATGAAGTCGAGGACATGGTCGAGTTCTGTATCGAAAACGATTTTACCCTGCGCTTTATCGAGACCATGCCCATGGGTGAGACCGGGCGGAATGCCACGGACCACTACATTGACCTGCAAACCGTGAAGCAACGTCTCGGGGAACGCTACGAACTGCTGCCCGGTGTCATGCCCGGCGGCGGTCCGGCACGCTATGCACAGGTCGCCGGTACAGAACTGCGTATTGGATTTATAACCCCCCTGTCGCAGCATTTCTGCGAGACCTGTAACAGGGTGCGTCTTGCCGCCGACGGACGACTGCACCTGTGCCTTGGGCAGGAACACAGTTTCGATTTCAGGCCGCTGCTCCGTAGCGGTGCCACGGATACCGATCTGCGGGACGCAGTAATCGAGGCCATCGCACTGAAACCGGAACGGCACGAATTCAACGAAAAGCCACGGCAGGTGGTACGGTTCATGGCAAAGACCGGGGGGTAAGAGCGGGAGCCCAGAGCACTATTTTCCCGTCATTGCGAGCGAAGCGCGGCAATCTCGTGAAACTGGCAGAGGAGTCAACCTGAACGAGATTGCCGCGTCACTGCGTTCCTCGCAATGACGAATTGTGTTAAGGGATTGCCACGTTGCTATCGCGACTCGCAAATGACGACTAACGGATTAGAGAGGCAGCTAAGCTGGATAAAATATGAGCAAACAAAACGTGCCAACAGAATTCAACCCACTGAACATAGCTATATTAACAATATCGGACTCACGCGATGAATCCAACGACACCTCGGGCCAGGCATTGATCGACGGACTGCTGGGTGCCGGTCACCAACTGGCTGAAAAGCTGATCGTACCGGATAACGTTTATATAATCCGCCGCGAAGTCTCGCGCTGGATTGCCGAAGACAGCGTACAGGTAATAATTACCAGCGGCGGCACCGGCCTGACAGGCCGTGATGGCACGCCGGAAGCTGTCGTACCGTTATTTGACCGCACCATCGAGGGTTTCGGTGAACTGTTTCGCTGGCTGTCCTATGAAGAAGTCGGCACTTCCACGATCGCTTCCCGTGCAATTGCAGGTGTCGCCAACGGGACCTTTGTTTTTTGCCTGCCCGGTTCGACCAATGCCTGCAAAACCGGCTGGAGCAAAATCATTGAACCACAACTTGATGCACGCATCCGGCCCTGCAACCTGACCGACCTGTTGCCACGCCTGAGGGAATCCTGAAGATGCCGGATACTGCAACAGATGCCTGTTTTGAAAACCAGCCGGCGATGCTCAATGTCGAACAGGCCATTGCCGGATTATTGCGCAATGCAAATGCTGTCGGAAAAACCGAATGCATCAGCCTGATGACGGCCGCAGGCCGGATCCTGGCACAGGACCTGAAATCCCCGATTGACGTGCCTGGTTTCGATAACAGCGCCATGGACGGCTACGCAATCAATACGAATGATATCGGACGCGCCAGCACAGAAGGTCTGCAGATCACCCAGCGCATCCCGGCAGGCAGCACCGGCGAGACACTGCAACCCGGCAGTTGTGCACGCATATTTACCGGCGCACCCATCCCCGAAGGCGCCAATGCTGTCGCCATCCAGGAAATCTGCCGTGTTGAGAACAACCGGATATTTTTTGCTCAGACCCTGTGCAATGCCGAGAACATCCGTCCGCGCGGCAATGACATCACAACCGGGAGCACTATTCTCCATGACGGCACCCTGCTGCAGGCTGCCCACCTGGGTCTTGCCGCCTCCGTCGGGATTGCAGAGGTCGATGTCTACCGAAAATTGACGGTCGCAACATTCTCCACCGGCGATGAACTGGTCGAACCCGGCAAGCCGCTCGCCCCGGGCCAGATATATAACAGCAACCGCTACCAGTTACAGGCACTGCTGGAATCACAGGGCTGCAAAGTCATTGACCTCGGCACCGTGGCCGATACGTTTGCGGCAACACGCGATACGCTGCTGCAGGGCGCAGGACAGGCCGACCTGGTAATGACCACGGGCGGGGTTTCGGTTGGCGAGGAAGATCATGTGAAGGCTGCGCTTGAATCTGTAGGCGAGCTAACCATGTGGCGCGTAAAAATGAAGCCGGGGAAACCACTTGTCTTCGGGCGTATCGGTAAAACCCCTTTTATCGGCTTGCCAGGTAACCCGGTATCCGTATTTGTTACCTTCCTGTTATTTGCGCGCCCTTACCTGCAAACCCTGCAAGGCAGGCAAGTTACAGAACCGCAGAGCTACGAGGTCAGGGCCGGTTTTGACTATCGTGCCAAACAACGACGTGAGTATGTGCGTGTACGCCTGAGCAACGATACCGGCGATGCTATTACCGCGGAAACATTCTCACGGCAGGGATCGGATGTAATGAGTTCCGTGGCCTGGTCGGACGGTCTCGTGGAAATCCTCGAAGGCGAATCCGTGGAAGTGGGCGACACGGTGCGTTTTCTTCCTTTCTCGGAGTGGGCACGATGAGCAAGCTGTCGCATCTCGATAAGCACGGCAATGCACGCATGGTCAATGTCAGTGACAAGCCCGATACCCTGCGCGAGGCGCGTGCCGAGGCGTTTGTCACCATGCAGGCAGAAACCCTGCGCCTGATTGAAAGCGGCGGACACAAAAAGGGCGATGTCCTGACCGTTGCCAGGATTGCCGGCATCCAGGCCGCGAAAAACTGCGCCAGCCTGATACCGCTGTGTCACCCGCTACTATTGACCGGCATCGATGTCGAACTCTCGGTGGACAGGACAGGCAACTGTGTTCATATCCTCACATGCTGCCAGTTAAAAGGCGCAACCGGCGTCGAGATGGAAGCGCTCACGGCCGCCTCTGTCGCTGCCCTGACGATCTATGACATGTGCAAGGCCGTGGACCGCGGCATGACCATTGACCGCATCCGCCTGCTGCACAAATCCGGCGGGCGCAGCGGCGAGTGGAATGCGGACGGGGAAACCTGACATGATACGCCTGCGATTCTTTGCCAGCCTGCGGGAAACCCTGGGGGTCGGTGATGAACAGCTTGAGTTACCAGGTGGGATCAACACCCTGTCAGGACTTTCGGACTGGCTACAGAGCCGCGGCAAACACTGGGAAGATGCACTCTCGGACAACCGATTGCATATCGCGATCAACCAGGAAATCGTCCTGGCGGATGCAGCGATCAGGGATGGCGATGAAGTCGCCTGGTTCCCGCCTGTTACCGGTGGGTAGAACGGCATGATCAGAGTACAAACACAGGACTTTGACCCGGGCGATGAGCTGGAACAAATGCGTACCCGCTGCAATGGCAACGCCGGTGCCGTGGTGAGCTTCACGGGCCTGGTCCGCGATACGAATGAAGGCGGACTGGTCTCGCAGCTAACGCTGGAACACTATCCCGGCATGACTGAAAAAGCATTGACGGCAATCGAACAGGAAGCGGGCACCCGTTGGGACCTGAACGACAGTGTCATCATTCACCGCATCGGGCCGCTCATGCCCAATGACCGCATCGTTTTCGTTGCAGCGGCCAGCAAGCACCGCAAGCACGCCTTCCTTGCATGCGAGTTCATGATTGACGCCCTGAAAACCGACGCGCCGTTCTGGAAAAAAGAAACCCGCGGTGATGATCAACACTGGTTGACGCCCGGTGGCAGCGACCAGGGATAAATATCCGGGGGTAACTACCAAATTCGTGAGAGCGAAAGGTTTGAGTCATTGCGAGCGAAGCGCGGCAATCCCATGCTATGGAATGAGGACCATGGAGATTGCCACGTCACTTCGTTCCTCGCAATGACGGAGGAGTAGGATCGCAATGATGGAGGGGTAAGATTGAAATAACGTATAGTCAGGAACGCCTTGATCTCGCAATATGCAGGGCACGATTGTCAACGGCCAGTGCCGCTTCATGCAGGGCTTCGGACAGGGTTGGATGGGCAAAGATGGTACGTGCGATGTCCTCACTGCTGGCATCGAACTCCATCGCCAACACGGCCTGGCCAATCAATTCGGAGGCATGTACGCCTAATATATGGACCCCCAATACCCGGTCTGAACCCGTGTCACTGAGCACTTTCACCATGCCCCCGGTTTCCCGCATGGCACGCGCACGACCACTGGCTGTGAACGGGAACACACCGCTATGGTAATCCACCCCGGCCTGCCTGAGGGATTCTTCGGTCTGCCCAACCCAGGCGAGTTCCGGCTTGGTGTAGATCACTGACGCAATGGCTGCATAGTTCACTTCACTGTTCTGGCCTGCAATCTGCTCGGCAACCGCAATACCCTCTTCCGAGCCCTTGTGTGCCAGCATGGGGCCGCGCACGGCATCACCGATGGCGTACACACACGGCAGATTCGTACAGCACTTGTCATCCACATGGATAAAGCCACCTTCATCAAGCAGCAGGTCGGCTTCTGCAGTGGCAATATCCTGCGTATGAGGACTGCGCCCGACGGCTACGATCAAACGATCAACCGTTAACGAGTGTTCACCCTCTGCATCCGTGTACTTTAGCTGCACACCACTCTTGATAACTTTGGTTGACTTCACCAGGGCGCCAAGACGGATATCCAGTCCCTGTTTCTGAAACATTTTAAGGGCCGCTTTTGCTATCTGCTGGTCTGCTATCGCGAGAAACACATCCTGTGCCTCCAGCAAAGTGACACTTGCGCCCAGGCGCTGCCAGACACTACCCAGTTCCAGCCCAATCACACCTGCCCCGATAATGCCGACGCGTGCCGGTACATCGGTCCAGTTCAAGGCGCCTTCGGAGTCAACAATCCGATCATTTACCAGGGGTGCGGCATCAATCTGTACAGGCCTGGAGCCGGTCGCGAGAATAACATGCTCCGCGGAGATGGTGTGCCTGCTTCCCTTGTGCGGCGTAACCCGCACCTGTCGATCCGGCAGTAATTGTCCATGCCCCGGTATCCACTCAATACCGTGCGCCCTGAACAGGGCAATGATTCCCCCGGTAAGATCACCAACGATACGGTCCTTGCTGTCCACCATTGCCGCAACATCAAGTTCAAGCCCTTTCACGTTGATGCCGTGTCCGCCGATATCCTTCTGCATGCGCTCAAAAAGTTCCGAACTCTCCAGCAAGGCCTTCGAGGGGATACATCCCGCGTTTAAACAGGTACCGCCGGGAGATGGCTCTCCTTCCTTGTCGAGCCAGTCATCAATACAGGCTGTTTTCATGCCCAGCTGCGCACAACGAATCGCGGCCACATAGCCGGCTGGACCTGCCCCGATGATAATAACGTCGTAGTTTTTACTCATATCGATTCAGAGGAATATATCACTGTCATTGCGAGCGTAGCGCGGCAATCTCATAATCCGGAGTAATTTATTTGGAGATTGCTTCGTCACTTTGTTCCTCGCAATGACGAAAGTCTATAAATCCAGTAACATGCCGGCCGGGTCCTCCAGCAGTTCCTTGATGGTCACCAGGAACGTGACCGCGCTCTTGCCATCAACGATGCGATGATCATAGGTCAACGCGAGATACATAATCGGCTGTACTACAATTTCACCCTCTACAACCATGGCACGCTCCTGGATCTTGTGCATGCCCAGGATGGCGCTCTGTGGTGGATTTAAAATCGGCGTCGACAACATTGACCCGAATACACCGCCATTGGTAATGGAAAACGTGCCACCGGTAATGTCCTCCATGGTCAGCTTTCCATCGCGCGCCCTGTTTACAAACTCAAGGATATCCGTCTCAATCTCGGCAAGGCTCATGTACTCAGCATTACGTAGCACCGGCACCACCAGGCCACGGTCGGTGCTGATCGCTACACCGATATCACAAAAACCGTGATAAACAATATCGTCGCCGTCAATGGATGCATTGATATCAGGATGCCGCTTCAGGGCCTCGGCAGCCGACCTCACGAAAAATGACATATATCCCAGCCGCACGCCGTGATGCTGCTCAAACGTTTCACGGTGTTTTTCCCGCAAGCTCATAATGGACTGCATGTTGACCTCGTTAAAGGTCGTTAACATGGCAGTACTCTGCGTTGCCTGCAGCAGACGCTCTGCCACACGCGCACGCAACCTTGACATGGGCACACGCTTCTGCGGGCGGTCCTCATGAATCTCCGGGAGACCCGGTGTCGGCTGCACCGGTTGTGCGGGCTGCCTGGCAGGCTTTGGCGCCTCACGGACAGCTACAAGTGCCGGTTTCCGGCTGCCGATATAAGCAAGGACGTCGGCCTTGGTAATATGGCCATTTTTACCCGTGCCGGTAATCTGTTCAGGATCGATTTGATGATCCGCAACCAGTTTACGTGCAGCCGGTCCAAGCGCCTTGCCAGCCCTGCCCTGTCCTGCAGGCTTTTGCGTTTCTGCTGCAGTCCGGGCTGATGCCTGTACAGAGTCGGCTGATTGGCCGGGACTGATCAGCCCAATGACCTGGTCAGCAATGACCGTGTCGCCGTTGGCGATCAGGATTTTCTCCAGCACACCATCCACGGGAGCCGGTACTTCGAGCACCACCTTGTCGGTTTCAATATCCACCAGCGCCTCGTCACGCCGGATGGACTCGCCCGGTTGCTTGTGCCAGGCAACCACCACCCCATCGCTGACAGACTCCGGCAGTGCAGGCACTTTGACTTCAGTGGTCATGTTTTTTCAGCCCCAACGCTTGTGTAACCAGTTCAGCCTGCTGTGTAACATGCAGCCCGGTATAACCAACAGCCGGCGAAGGCGATGCCTCCCGGCCAGTATAGTGAAGCCTGATATCATCGCCTATCACTTCCTGCAACTTGTGCCGCGTTGAGTACCAGGTCCCCTGGTTCTTTGGTTCTTCCTGGCACCAGCAGAACTCCTTTACATTCGTATAATACGCCAGTTCTTTTCTCAGCAAGCGCCATGGAAACGGGTAGAGCTGTTCAATCCTCACAATTGCAACATCATCAAGCAGCGAGGCACGCCGCCGCTCCAGCAAATCATAGTAAACCTTGCCGCTGCACATAATCAGGCGTTTGATTTTTGTCTTGTCGGCGGCGTCCACATCACCAATGACCGGGTTGAACCCCCCCTGCGACAACTCATCCAGCGTCGAGGTCGCCAGCTTGTGGCGCAACAGGCTCTTGGGTGACATTACGATCAACGGCTTGCGGAACGGCCGAATCATTTGCCTGCGTAACATATGAAACATCTGCGCAGGTGTAGTCGGGTTGCAAACCTGTATATTATGGTTGGAGCACAATTGCAGAAAACGCTCAAGCCGCGCCGAAGAATGCTCGGCACCCTGCCCTTCATAACCGTGCGGCAGGAACATGGCCAGGCCACACAGCCGCCCCCACTTGGCTTCACCCGATGCAATAAACTGGTCAATGACAACCTGGGCCCCGTTGGCAAAATCGCCATACTGGGCCTCCCAGATAACCAGCGTCTCCGGATCTGCCGTGGCATAGCCGTATTCAAAGGCCAGCTCCGCCTCTGAATACAATTCCAAATTAAAGCAGGCGGTTCCTAATCCAACCTGAACGGTTAAATCGTTACCAGCATATCTGGCTGCCCGTTGATAGGCCTTTCGGGCTCGTTCATAGTTTCCCTGATCCAGACAGGTTTCTCC
>DAOVYA010000121.1 GCA_030635865.1 Gammaproteobacteria bacterium
AGGGCACTGCCAGTGGCCCACGCCACCATGAAACCACCGTTGGGATGGGGGGTTACGGCCGGTGTGGCCAGGATCGGCCGGTCAGGGCTGCCGTCAAAGATCTTTACCGGGTTGGTGGCGGGCGGGGAACTGCCGAGATAGAATTTCCACATGTCGCCGTTGGTATCGCCGGCAAAGGCAATGTCGGCCTTGAAGTCCAGGTTGACGTCCACCAATACAGGGGCCGACAGGCCGCCGGCGGCGCCGGTTGAGAGTTCCGTCTGGGTATAGGCTGAACCGTTGAGTTCAAACATCAGCAGCTTGGCAACACCATTGATGCTGTTTATGCCGTTGCCGGTAAATATGTACCACTTGTTGTCGGTTTTACGCGCAATGCGTGGCCGGCCGAGGATATAACCGATGTCGTTGCCGGTCTTTTCGAACAGGATCTTGTTGGAGGACATGTCAGGGTTGGTCACGTTGAGCGCGTACAGCCCCTTGCCGCCCGCCCCCAGGGTGCCAGTCAGCACCGACATCCAGGTGCCGCCGTTGTTTGCCGAGGCCAGGGTGATCTGGCCATCGACGTAGTAAGTGTGCCTGTAGGGGATTTCCTTCAGTGCATCGAGCTTGCCGAGCAGCATAGACGGCACGTAGGCATACACCTCGGAGCCGTCGTCCTCATCGAACACGTGCAGCATGCCGTCATTGGCACCCACCGCGATACGGCCTTCCCTGCTCTTGATGCTGTCCTTGAAGGCCGGGAAGCCGGAGATGGTGAAGGTTTCCTTTGCCGCCCCGATGTAGACGGGGTAGGAATTGATAATATCGCCGAGCAGGTTGTAGCGGTCGCGGTAGTTGCCATTCTTGCTCTTTTGATTGCTGCGGTCGCCGCGCACGAAGTTGAGAATGGGGCTGTCATAGGCGCCGTTGGTTCCGAGTGCAAAGGTGTTTGCGTCCAGTGCGGTCTTCTGGGCGTCACTCAGGTTGCTCCAGAGGAAATCGGCCTGGCTGCCGGAACTGCCGACGGTAAAGATATTCCGGCCGTTGACACCATCCTGCCAGTAGGTGGTGAAGGTCAGACCGTCGCCTGACGGATTTTCCCTGGCCGCAAACGTGGCGCGTGCCATCCAGTTGTTTGTACCTGCCACTGGTGGGTTCGAGCCCGTGCTGGCATCGGTGGTGCGTGTGCCGTCGGTGGCGAGGTCATACTCGATCACGTCACCCTGCCAGGCACCGTTCTCGAACCACGGGCGGTAGGCATGGTTGTAAGGGGTCGACAGATCGGTATTCTTCAATGCATAGGGTGCCAGCGTGATGGTTGGCATGGTACCCGGATTGAAATCAATCGTGGCATACAGTGCGGCGCTCAACAGGGTCACGAAGAGGGCAGTCTTGAGCTGGCGTAATTTTTTGATATTCATCATACATACTCCACGAATCAGGGCGGCGTTGCCGTCACGAAAACAGACTGTACGGTGCGTTTCGCGCCACGGCTGGCTTCATTTCGCGCCGTGGTGAGGAATACCCACACACAACTGCCGGCCGGGCAGGTCGACGTACCTTCAATCGAGGCATCGTTGCCCGGGATGAGCTCGGAACCCGCGTATTCGATCACGTAGCGGCTGGAGGAACCCTCTGCCTGGTAGGTAAATCCCCAGTTGATATTGTGGGGGTTGATGACCTCGGTCGACTCACTGGTACGGTCATAATAGGCATCGTTGGTTTCATTCCAGTCAGTAAACGGCAGGGCACCGAGGATGTCCTCGATTTTCTGCTCTCCCACGGCCAGTACAAGTTCGGCATCGCTGAGTGCTGTCGTCTGGAGCTGGTTGTTACCGGCCATCATGTTTTCCAGGCGCGAGATGTTCATGCCGAATACGCCGAGTATGGTCATGATCAACAGGAAGATGAGCGCCATGAACAGGGCGGCACCGCGCTGCTGTCTGGATGATGTGGTTATAGTCCTCATAGCCAGTACCTTTGCTGGATTTTTACAGTCGCCTTGCATTTCTTAGGGTGATCGTTGTTTGATACAGCTGCCTGCGGTATCCACGTTTGGCGGTATCGGCAGGGTCATAATTGACATCACCCATGGCGTAGGTAGTGCCCGTGGTATCAAACCCGGTCTCCGGGCATTCGCCGCGGGTTAGTATCCAGACCTTTGCGGTGATCACTGAATTCCATTCGCCCGGTTCATTCAGACCTGTGCTGCCGGAATCAAGGTACTGGTCCACGGAGTTATCACCATCAATATCCACTCCGTAGCGGACCTGGAGATTTTCAATGCCGTAGGCTATTTCCTCGGCCACGGGTCGGCCATTATCGTCAAGTGACTCACGGAACAGGGCAGGGACCGCTGCACCGTTACAGGTACCGGACCCGGACGGTCCCACGTAGTAGGCCCGCGCGACCAGTTCAGCAGCCCCCCCTGTCGTCACGACGGGCAACTTGTTACTCAGGTTGGCTGCGTCTTTGCCCTTGAATAGTCTTGCCTGGGTCAGTGCGGAGCGCACGTACAGGCGGTCGCTTTCGAAGCTTGGCGTGGTTAGTCCTCCAACAATCCAGGGAGCCTGGTAGCGCACTACAAGGATGTCTCCACGCAGGTGGTTGGCATCGGGAATACAGGCGTATGCTGTGCTGGTTACATAGCTGACGTTGGTATCATTGAGCCCGAAGACCCGGTTGTTGAGCATGCGCCCCCAGGTATTGTCTGTGGTTACACAGGTCCCGTTATCGGTCACTTCACCTTCAGTGCCGACGATTAGGTCGAGTCCAATACCCCCCAGGTAGCCGGCCCGGCGCAGATCCTGGCCCAGTACCTCGATGACATAACGACCGTTTTCCTGTTGCCTTGCGAGCGTGTCCTGGATGGTGAAGCTCTTTTTGGAGCTGAGAAAGATTTGTGAAATACCACCCAGCAGGATGAGGGTGATCACCAGTGCGACCATTAGTTCGACCATGCTGAAACCATGGCAGTGCCGCTGGTTGAAACCGTGTTGTTTGTTGAACGGGCTCATGTCAGCTCCATTACAGGGTGAGTTGGATGCAGCGCAAGTCAACTTTCGGGTCCGCGCCGCAGTTGGTGCCGGTAACGCCCCTGCGCTCTTCGTCCCAGAAAATCGTGATCGTATGCGTTACAAGGGTACCGGAGGCATCACGGGTGATTCGTCCACGGCCGCCGGGCAGCCGGATAACCTCGGTCATCCATGCGGCCACATCAAAGGTTGCCATCTGGACCGGGGTGCATACGGTCGTTGCACAGTTCACGATGGTACCGGTCGGGACGACGGCGGTGACGGTTTGTACATAATTCTGGGCATCAACCCCGGACTGGTTGGCACGCATCCGGTCCGACATGTCATAGGCCCTCTGGGTTGCCAGGGTGCGTATGGTTGCCATCTGGTTGGAACGCAGTCCTACGGTCTGCAGGCTGGCGAGCCCGAGCAGGCCAATTGAAAGCACCAGTAATGCAATCAACACTTCCAGGAGTGTAAATCCGTCTTGCTTGCGTTGTCGCTGGATTAATGTGTGCATGTGGTCGTACTCCTGTCAGGAGCAATCCTGTTCTGTGCTGAAAGTATGGCCCTGCCGCGACACTGAAATACGGCGCTGTTGCCGGTATGCGCAATCATCGGCCTTCAATGTAAAAATGACCGGACCATTATCTGCCTGGCCGCCTGGCCGGAAGAAGACATGATCGGCTCCGCCGGTTAACGTCACATTGCCCATCAGTACAGTGTTGACGCGCAGGATGCACTCCTTGCTTAAATGGTCAGCATCCGTTGTGCAGGTTCCGGTTCCGTCCAGGGCGCCGTCCTGGTCAAGGTCGGAAAAGGTAATCCAGCCGGTAGTCCAGTCGGTATTACCGGAGCATGTCAATTGGTCTGTACTGGCGCATATCACTGTTCCGGACCCTCGTTTTACTGCCTCGCTGCGTGTTACCTGCAAGGCAATGATCAGTTTGGCTGCCTGCCCTGATACCCGGTTGTTCTTGACGAACTCCCTGAAACCCGGTACACCGGCTGCCAGCAGCACGACGATGACCATCATGGTGACCAGTAATTCGATCAGGGTAAAACCGTTGTTTCGTTTCATAACCAAGTTTTACAAACCTCGCTCATGCGTGTCATCCACTATAAGATAGACGGCTGATTTTATCCGACAGGCGGATTTTCCCGTGTGACGGCGCCCCCTGTTTGTTTTCCGTTGCCCGGGCCAGGTATATGGCAGCCAGGTAAAGAGGGAGAATCTGATGCTTTGTTATCGGTCATATCCATATATGCTTGATAGCAAATGGACGCGCTCCCCGGGTCTATATTAAAAATATGATGTTGAAATCCGTGACTGCTGATTGTCTTGTCGTCGGGGGTGGCTTACTGGGGCTGCTGAGCGCACGTGCGCTGCGTCTGGAAGGTTTCTCGGTAACACTGCTGGAACGAGGCAGGATTTGCCGGGAGTCTTCCTGGGCCGGTGGTGGCATCCTGTCGCCATTGACTCCCTGGGAGTATCCCGATGCCGTGTCTGAGCTGGTTGCCTGGAGTCAAACGTACTATCCGGGGCTGGCTGATGAATTGCTCCAGGAGACCGGTATCGATGTTGAATGGGAGCCTTGCGGGCTGTTGATGGCAGGACTCGAGCTGGCCCCGGCAATCAGCCTGTGGGCAGAAAGGTTCCATGCCCGCATACAGGTGCTTGATGCCACGCAGGCCCATGAGCTTGAACCATCCATGCGCAGGGATAGCGGAGCGGCACTGTTGTTTCCCGATGTGGCACAAATACGTAATCCACTGCTTGGCAAGGCCTTGCAGAGGGCCGCCCGGTTAAAGGACATCCAGCTGCTGGAAAACACGGCGGTTAGCCGCATCGATATTCATGATGGCCGGGTACGGGGTGTGCAGACGGCGCAGGGGATGTTTACGTCCGAGCGGGTCGTGATCGCGGGCGGTGCCTGGAGTGCACAAATACTGGCGCCATCAGGCATGCAGTTAGAAGTTACACCGGTACGCGGACAAATGCTCCTGTACAAGGCACAGCCCGGAATGCTGCGGCGTATCCTGTTGCATGAAGGTCATTACCTGATTCCCCGGCGTGATGGCCTGGTACTTGCCGGCAGCACGCTGGAGTACACGGGGTTTGATAAAAAAACTACACAGCAAGCGCGGGATATATTGTCCCGGAGTGCGATCAGCCTGGTGCCAGAGCTGGCACGAACCGACATTATCAAACAGTGGGCAGGGCTGCGGCCGGGAACAGCCGACGGGATTCCGTTTATCGGTGAGTACCCCGGCGTCAAGGGTTTGTATCTTAATACCGGGCATTTTCGTAATGGCGTGGTGATGGCCCCGGCATCCGTCCAGGTGTTGCTGGATTGCATGTTGGGACGGGAAGGTTTTACAAATTACGGACCCTATTTGCCAGGGGGCAGGCAACAGTCCGGTGGCGCGATTGGCCCCCAAAATGGCCTGATGGGAATGGACGCCTGATATTCGCTGGTATTATACTTGTAAGTATGGAAAAACAGGCAGATAGACAAATGCTGAGTACCCGGGATATTGCCGGCATGCTGAAAGAAAATGACGTATTGCCTACCCAGCAGCGCTTGATGATTGCCAGGGTATTGTTTGAGCGGCATCAGCATCTTTCGGCTGACCAGGTCATGAACAAGGTCAACACCGGCAAGGATAATGTTTCCAAGGCCACGGTCTACAA
>DAOVYA010000102.1 GCA_030635865.1 Gammaproteobacteria bacterium
AAAATGAGAATAAAGGGACATTAGTTGCGCCACAAAAGGTTTATCTCAAAGATGTATCATTTGAAGCGCCTAACTCCCCTGAAATTTTCAGGGAGGAATGGAATCCATCAATATCTATGGAAGTTGAGAGTGCTTCAAAATACCTGGATAATGATTTTCACGAAGTCATACTCACTCTTACAGTTACTGTCAGCTTTGGAGAAAAAGTGGCTTACCTGGCGGAAGTCCATCAAGGTGGTCTTTTTGTTTTAAAAGGCTTGAGCCCTCAGGATCTGGATAAAACACGGAATGTATATTGTATGAAATTTCTAGATGATTATGCAACATCTACGTTGTTGGATCTTGTTTCCAAAGGTGATTTTCCCCAGATTTTTCTGCCGCCCATGGAATTCGGCAAAAGATATCAACAACGCATGCTTGGAAAGGAAGCAGCTGAAGCAGCTGAAAAAACTAAAGAATCTGAAGCTTAATAACAAAAATCAGCGCGCCACAGCCTAAAAACCAATATCCTCGATCAAAACAAATGATCGACAATCAAGTATGAACAGCACCTCCATAACCGTCCTTGGCGCCGGTTCCTGGGGTACAGCACTGGCCATCAGGCTGGCTGCGAACAGTAAAACCTGCCTGTGGGGTCACGAAGCAGACTTCATGGCGACACTTGCCAAAGACCGTCAGAACAAACAGTTCCTTCCCGGTGCCACGTTTCCCGACAAGCTGGGCATTGAAGCTGATCTGGCACGCGCCACTCATAAAAGCCGCGACCTGTTGCTGGCCGTGCCCAGTCATGCCTTTCGTGAAGTACTGGAAAAAGCGGCACCCTCGTTCAGTGAAAACACACGTATTGCCTGGGCAACCAAGGGCCTTGAGCAGGGCACTGGCAAATTCATGGGAGATATCCTGGATGAATTACTCGGCACCCGCTATCCGGCCGCCGTGATTTCAGGGCCGACCTTTGCCCAGGAGGTTGCAGCCGGTTTACCTACTGCGCTAACGGTCGCCTCAAACAACCCCACCTTTGCCAATGACCTGGCCAGTCGGCTGCACGGCGATATGATGCGCGCATATACCAGTGATGACATGGTGGGTGTCCAACTCGGTGGCACCGTCAAGAATGTACTGGCCATTGCCGCCGGGATTACCGACGGTCTGCAACTGGGCGCTAACAGCCGTGCTGCATTGGTGACGCGCGGACTGGCAGAAATCATCCGCCTTGGTGATGCCATGGGTGCAAGACGCGAAACTTTGATGGGCCTTGCCGGTGTCGGCGACCTCATCCTGACCTGTACCGACGACCTGTCGCGCAATCGTCGACTCGGATTGGCGCTGGGCAAGGGCACCCCTCTGGATATCGCGATAAAAGAAATTGGCCAGGTCGTGGAAGGTTTCAACACCGCCCGTGAAGTGGCTCAACTGGCCCGTAAGCACAAGGTTGATATGCCGATAGTCGAACAGGTCTACCGCATCCTGTATGAAAACCTGCCTCCAGATGAGGCCGTGCACAACCTGCTGGCGCGCGACATCAGGTCCGAATCCAGGGGAAGCCCTGATTGATTCAGGGACGGTGTCCCGGAGCCCAAAATCACCCGGAATTAAACAAAGGTTCCCAGGGTTTGAAACCATGCTGCCGCCAGGCCTCATAAACAAGCACAGCGGCCGTATTCGACAGATTCAGACTGCGGCTGTTGCCGGCCATCGGCAGGCGCAACACAGCATCCGGGCCAAGGTTTTCCAGCACCTCTGACGGCAAGCCTCGTGTTTCCGGGCCAAACAGGCAGGCATCACCCGGCTGGTAACTGACGTCTGAATAGGTACGAACGCCCCGGGTCGAGATGCCCCACAGTCGTAACGGCTTAACCGTTTCCTGGAAATCCTGCAGCGAAGCATGCTCCCTGATGCTCGCAAACTCCCGGTAATCGAGGCCGGCTCGGCGCAGCTTGCGATCATCGATTTCAAAACCCAGGGGATGAATCAAGTGCAGGGCACTGCCGGTATTTGCACAAAGGCGTATGATATTGCCGGTGTTCGGTGGTATCTCGGGCTGGTAAAGAACAACATGAAACATTTGGATAAGGACCTCTGTGACTGCATTAACGGACGCTGACCGGAAAAAACTTGCCGTGGACTTTTGCGGCCTGTCACTTGCCACACCATTGGTACTGCTGTCCGGTTGCGTTGGATTCGGGGAAGAATATACACGGGTGGAAGGCTTTTCCAACCGTGATGTCGGTGCAGTTTGCCTGAAGGGGACCACGCTGGAGCCTCGACTCGGCAACCCGGCGCACCGGGTTGCGGAAACCCCGGCCGGCATGCTGAATGCCATTGGCCTGCAAAACCCGGGGGCGGATCATGTCGTCAATAAAATTCTCCCGGCACTCGATTTTTCAGAGACGCGTTTCATCGCCAACGTATCCGGTTCAACGGTCGAGGAATACATCGAGGTAACAAGACGTTTCGATGATTCACCGATCGATGCGATTGAAATCAACATCTCCTGCCCGAACGTCAAGGAAGGCGGCGTGGCCTTTGGCAACGATCCGGATATGTCGGCGCAGGTTGTGGCAGCCTGCAGGGCCGTTACCAAAAAACCCCTAATCACCAAGCTGTCCCCCAACCAGACCGACATTGCCGGGAATGCGCGCCGCTGTATCGAGGCCGGCAGCGACGCTTTTGCCGTTATCAATACTTTAATGGGCATGGCCATCGATACCGGGACACGCGCGCCGGTAATCGGTAATAACCAGGGTGGCCTGTCGGGTCCGGCCATCAAGCCAATTGCCTTGCTGATGGTGCACAAGGTCTACCAGGTCTGCAAAACCCACAATATCCCGATCATTGGCCAGGGCGGTGTGACCACGGCTAATGATGCCCTTGAGTTCCTCATCGCCGGTGCCTCCGCAGTCGGCATCGGAACCGCTCTGTTCTATGACCCGCTGGTCTGCAAGACCATCAACCGGGGCATCCTGGACTACCTGCGGCAACACGACATAGCCCACGTCAGCCAGCTGACCGGAAGCCTGATACTACACGGCCAAGGCACACCCGGCTGCAGCGCCGGCTGATACCAGACTCCGTCACACTGTCGAAGCTGCGCCACCTCCCGGGATACTGGTGAGAAATGCAGCCTGTTATTCGCAGGGCGTATGAAGCACGGCACAGAAAGTGCTGTCCATTCGCAATCGATCAGGAAAGGTGTGTTACGAGTGCAGCTCGCTGCTCATCTGCTGCTCTACAAATCCAGTTCTTTCAGCTTGCGAGTCAGGGTATTACGTCCCCAACCAAGCAGCCGGGCCGCATCCTGGCGACGACCACTGGTGTGCTGCAATGCTGCATCGATCAGGATACGCTCGAATGCCGGCAGCGCTTCGCCCAGCAAGGGCGTTTTTCCAGCGGCCAGTTGCAGGACCGCCCATTGCCGCAACAAGGACTGCCAGTCCGCTTCGGTGGCCCCGGAACCCACGCCGGATTCATGCAAATCATCGGGTAAATCATCAATTCGAATTACCTGGCCAGGCGCCATGACGGTCAACCAGCGACACAGGTTCTCCAGCTGACGTACATTGCCGGGCCATGTCAGCCCGCAGAGGAAATTTTCGACATCGGGTGTCACCATCTTTGTCTCAACTTCGAGCTCTTGCGCCGCCGCTTCCAGAAAGTGCTTCATCAACAATGGAATATCATCGATACGCTCACGCAGCGATGGAATCTTTATGCGTATGACATTCAGGCGATGAAACAGGTCTTCACGAAATTTCCCGTCACGCACCCGTTGCTCCAGGTCCTGGTGGGTCGCCGCGATAATGCGTACATCGACCAGCTTCGAGGTATGTGCACCAACCGGATAAAACTCACCATCCGCCAGCACCCGCAGTAAACGGGTCTGTAGTTCAGCCGGCATATCACCAATTTCATCGAGCATTAGTGTTCCACCATTTGCCTGTTCAAAACGCCCCGAGCGACTGCTCTGCGCGCCGGTAAATGCACCACGTTCATGGCCAAACAATTCGGATTCCAGTAAATCGCGCGGAATGGCCGCCATATTGAGCGCAACAAACGGTTTGTCCGCACGCCCGCTGTGTCGGTGTAGCGCCAGCGCAACCAACTCCTTGCCGGTGCCCGATTCGCCATTAATCAATACCGTGGCATTGGAATTCGACAGGCGGCCAATAGCCCGAAACACTTCCTGCATGGCTGGTGACTTACCAATAATTTCCGGTACCGCCTGCGCGGCTTCAACCGGACCGGCTCCAGATGGCTGTTCCACACGTACATCCAGCGCACGATTCACCAGTGCGACGGCCGTATCAATATCAAACGGTTTGGGAAGATATTCAAATGCACCGCCCTTGTAGGCAGATACAGCGCTATCGAGGTCCGAGTGTGCTGTCATGATAATGACGGGCAACTCCGGGAGCAGCTGATTAATACGCTCAAGTAATTCCAGACCATCCATACCGGGCATACGGATGTCGGTAACAACCACTGCTGGTTCTTCCTTGCTGATGGCTTCCAGTGCACTGTCAGCCGATGCATAACTGACAACCTGCAGACCTGCTTTTTCCAGGGCTTTTTCAAGTACAAAACGTATTGAGCGGTCGTCATCGATGACGCAGATTTTGTTGCTATGACTCATGCCTTCACATCCAGTGGTAATAATATCGTGAATACGGTTTCACCCGGTTGACTGCTGCATTCAATCAGGCCATGGTGACGACTGATCAATGCCTGTGCAATGGAAAGGCCCAGCCCGGCACCATCACTGCGTCCGGTAATCATCGGATAGAAAACCTGTTTCTGCAGAACCGGATCAATACCAGGGCCGTTATCGATCACCTCTATACACATAACCAGGCGATACCTGCGTGAACCAATATTAAAGTTACGCTGTACCCGGGTACGCAGCCTGATCGTACCTGTGCCTTTTAATGCCTGTGCGGCATTCCGCACAATATTGAGAAGTGCCTGTATCAACAAATCCGGGTCGGCTTGCAGTCCCGGCAGGCTCGGGTCGTAATCCTGGTCGATCGTCAAACTGTCGCCTGATTCGACCAGCACCAGCTCACGCACATGTTCCAGCACTTCGTGAACATTTACAGCTTGTAATTGTGGTACGGTATTCGGACCGAGCATGCGGTCCATCAAGGCCTGCATACGGTCCGCCTCACTGATAATAATCTGCGTGTATTCCTTCAGCGGTTCGTCATTGATTTCGCGCTCCAGCAATTGTGCCGCGCCACGCAGTCCGCCGAGCGGGTTTTTGATTTCATGGGCCAGCCCGCGCACCAATGCATGGGTGGCCTGTTGCTGATTGATTAGATGTTCCTCCTGCTCAATACGCAGGTGATGGTCTATCTGGTGCAGTTCCACCAGTACACTGCCAACAACCCCGGCATCACTGATCGGAGTAAACGTGCCATTCACCCGCAGGTCACTTGCACCGGGCAACTCGAGCAGGCAACTGCGCTGAATCACGACCTGTTCCGAGGTAATGGCAGCGGCCAGCAGCTCAACCATCACTTCAGAATTTGCAAGCAACTCATGTACTGACTGCCCGCACAGGTGGCGTGAACTGTGAGCAAACAACATTTCACCGGCACTATTGATAAAAACCAGCTGCAGCTGTGTATTGAAAACCAGCACCGCCGTACTCAGGTGCTCGACTATTTGCTCGGCGAACTTCTCGGAATGCACGTGAGCTCCAGACATAAATATTAGTACTGCAAGAACCAAACCAGAATCCAGATGGCCAGCACCTGGCACCCGGAAAATAAGCTTATCCTGTGATATCAATCAGATAAGAACGCGCTACAACTTCATGGCCGGGGCCGGCGCCAGCGTGGGCATACCCATTATGCACCAATCTGGTGCGATGATGCTAGGGTTTGGGGGAGTTGATAATGTTCGGGTTCGGTGACAGTACGTTCGGGTTGGGTGACAGTATGTTCGGGTTGGGTGACAGTATGTTCGGGTTGGGTGATAGTACGTTCGGGTTGGGTGTGCGAATATTGGGGTTTTCTGTCTTGATATTCGGATTGGCTGGGTC
>DAOVYA010000013.1 GCA_030635865.1 Gammaproteobacteria bacterium
AGAATGACTCCTCTGCCAGATTCACGAGATTGCCGCGCTTCGCTCGCAATGACGGAAACCTCAATGTTTCCCTAGTCCACTACCGGCTGAAATATTTATAGCACGTAAAATCGAATCAGATGCCCTCCATCTCCAGCCATCTTGACAGCAGCTTTCCTGATCAGGAACGCCGTGACTCCCTCACGTGGAAGCCACTGCGCCTGCTGACTTTCTACCGGGTTATCCTGGCCGGGCTGTTGCTGATACTGTTCTTCGCTACCGGGGATATCTCAACACTGGGGCTACAAAGCCCGGCACTCTATACCACCACCTGTACACTCTACCTGGGCTTCAGCCTGGTGGCGGGGTTTACCGCCCGTCTGCGCCAACCAGGGTATGTACTGCAATCCAGCATCCAGGTGGTGGTTGATATCGGGGTAATTACACTGCTGATGCATGCCAGTGGCGGTCAATCCAGTGGACTTGGCATCCTGCTGATCATTTCGGTTGCAACCGGCAGTGTCCTGTTACCCGGCCGCATGGCCTTTCTGTTTGCCGCCGTGGCTGCCATGGCAGTAATGGGTGAACAATTTTACAGCAGCTTGCTTATCCATGGAGCAAGAACGCCCGGCTACACCCAGATGGGACTGCTGGGCATAGCACTTTTCGCAACTGCCGGACTGACGCATCTGTTGACCCGGAGAATCCATGAATCCGAGGCATTGGCAAAACGCCATGTCAACAGTATCGCCAACCTGGCAAAACTGAATGCACATATAGTGCAACGCCTGCAAGCCGGCATTATTGTCACCGACCACGAACATCGTATCCGGCTGATCAACGAAACAGCGCGTAAATTGCTGAACGCCCCTGCCGCCGAAGAAGGAAAACCCCTGAATACCCTGTCGCCCGCACTGTTTCATCTTCTACAGGACTGGCGCAAGGCACCGGACCGCAAACCCACGCTGCTCGACACTGGCCCGGCCAGCCCGAAAGTCCTGCCACAGTTCACCCTGCTTGGCACTGAAGAAGGTATTGGGTCACTGATTTTCCTCGAAGATACAGCCACCATGGAAAAACAGGCCCAGCAGAACAAGCTGGCATCACTGGGACGGTTGTCCGCGAGTATCGCCCATGAAATCAGGAATCCACTGGGAGCCATCAGTCACGCATCCCAGTTATTGAATGAATCGGCAGCACTCAGTGCAGAAGACCATCGTCTGACGACCATAATCAGCGACCATACCCGGCGAGTGAATACCGTCGTAAAAAATGTTTTGCAATTATCACGGTCGGACACGAGCATGCCACAGCGCATTGAACTAAAGACATGGCTGAAAAATTTTATTGATGAGTTCGTCCTCAGTGGCAACTGCGGTGCCCTGCAAATACGCTTTTCAGTCAACCCCGATGACATTGCCGTTTACATGGACCCGAGTCTGCTGCACCAGGTTATCTGGAACCTGTGCCAGAATGCAGTTCAACACAGCGCACAGGAACCGCAGGCAATCAGGATCAGGCTCGTCGCAACGCGATCAGACACTTCACGGACACCAACCCTGGATATCATTGATAATGGCTCCGGCATTGCAGATGAATTATTAGACACAATCTTTGAACCGTTTTTTACTACCAAGACCAACGGTACCGGCCTGGGACTGTATATTGCACGTGAAATCTGCGAAAGTAGCGAGGTGCACCTTGACTACCTGCCGTTAGCCGGCGAAGGCAGTTGTTTTCGTCTCACGTTCCCGGACACAGAGGGTTTATCTGTTACAGCGTTTGCCTGAAAACCGGCAATAAACCATATGAGCAACCATGTCGCGCTAATTGTTGATGACGAGCCTGATATCCGGGAACTCCTGGAATTGACGCTCGGACGCATGCAAATAGATACCCGCAGCGCCCCCAACCTGAAGCAGGCACACGAACTGCTTGCAAATGAACATTTCGACATTTGCCTGACAGATATGCGACTTCCGGATGGTAATGGCATCGACCTGGTACGGCATATCAGCCAACAGGAGCTGAACCTGCCCACGGCAGTCCTCACCGCCTACGGCAGTGTTGATACGGCAGTCGAGGCACTCAAGGCCGGAGCCTTTGACTTTATCTCAAAACCGGTCGACCTGAATGCCCTGCGCAAGTTGATTAACAGCGTGCTCAAACTTTCCGATCCGAAACGCGACCGGCGTACCCGGAATACCCTGCTGGGTGAATCCGCGGCACTGCGGCAAATTCGTTCCACAATAGAGAAACTCTCACGCAGCCAGGCACCCATATACATAAGTGGCGAATCGGGTACCGGCAAGGAACTGGTTGCAAAGTTAATCCATAGCAAGGGACCCCGCGCTGACAGTCCTTTTGTGCCTGTAAACTGTGGCGCAATTCCCTCCGAGCTAATGGAAAGTGAATTTTTTGGCCACAAAAAGGGCAGTTTCACAGGTGCGCACCAGGAACAGGCCGGTCTCTTCCAGGTCGCTGAAGGCGGTACCCTGTTTCTGGACGAGATAGCCGAGCTGCCCCTGCACATGCAAGTCAAGTTACTGCGCGCCATCCAGGAAAAGACCATACGCCCAATCGGCGCACAGCATGAGATCACGACTGATGTACGTATCCTGTCTGCAACCCACAAGGATCTTGGGAAGCTGGTCGAGGATGGCCAGTTCCGCCAGGATTTGTTTTATCGTCTGAATGTCATCCCGCTGGAAGTCCCTCCCCTGCGCAACCGCAATGAAGACATCCCCTTGCTGGCCGAGCACTTCCTCAGGATTCTCGCCCGGCAAAATGAGCAATCCGGGCTGAAAATTGAAGCCGACGCCCTGCATGCCCTGTGCCAGTACACCTTCCCGGGCAATGTCCGCGAACTGGAAAATATTCTCGAGCGCGCAACCACCCTGTGTGAAAACAGCACCATCACGACAGCGGACCTGCAGTTACCTGACAAAACGCCGGCCAGCGCTGGCCTTGCAGGGGAAGCGGCACCTGAAATAGAACGGGGTGCCGTACCACTGGACACCTACATGGACAATATCGAGAAAGATGCTCTGATCAAGGCACTTGAGCAAACCCGCTACAACAAGACTGCCGCTGCCAAGCTGCTCGGTATCACCTTCCGCGCTCTGCGCTACCGCCTGAAAAAGCTTGGCCTAGAGTAAGCGGGACCGGAGCCCCGCCGGGAACGGTTGGTATTCCCCGCATGGCCCGGGTCCTACAAAAACTATCTACTGCCGGGGGTAGGACAGGCACTCCACCATATGATAAGGTGCTGTTTTAATAGTCTAAATTGTGAAAATTCACCAGAATGAAGCCGTATACACGGTAATCTGATGATACTTGACACAAAAGCGGGCATTGCCCGAAAACCAGGGAAGGACCGGGTAAACCCCCGGACTACAACACCAGAAGAGGTTACACCATGAAACATCAAAAAGGATTTACACTCATCGAGCTCATGATCGTGATCGCGATCATCGGCATCCTGGCCGCCATCGCGATTCCCGCTTACCTGGATTACACCATCCGTGCCAAGGTCTCGGAAGGCCTGAACCTGACCGCCGCTGCCAAGGTGGCCGTTGCCGAGGTCTACAATTCAACAGGGGGCTGGGCCACTAACAATGCGGGCTACGGCTTACCTTTGAATACCAGTATTCGCGGTAACAATGTATCCGCGGTCAATGCAGGAAGCCTCGGAGTAATCACCGTAACTTACCGTATCAACCTGGGCGGCACTGCAGACGGCAAAACAATCGTACTCACGCCTTCAACGAGCGTGGAAGGCTCACTGGTGTGGTCCTGCATTACCAATACCAGCATGCCGACCAAGTACCGTCCCGCAAACTGCCGCTCATAGTTTACAGAACCTTTTTTAATAAAATGCCCCGGAATCGGGGCATTTTTTTCGCCCCCCCCGACGGGTACGCCATGCGCACCTTTAATCAACAAGTCTGGATTTAATTTCCGGTGCGCACGCCGCACCCCGCGCCAACCTTGATTTATGTCGCCAGACCCGGGGCAGGAAGTGACGTGCTGCGTCACAATCTGACCTCAACCGTGTCCCGGTTCACTGTTTTCGACGCCCCCGAAAAATAATTTTACGTGTTTTTCAAGTCTCTCCCGCTGATTCTGCAAAAGATATTGTTCAATATCTCATTGATATTAACAGCGAATATATCCATTTCCCGTTGAAAACCGATACCTGGCCGGGCAAAGACAAAAAGTTGGCACAAAAACTGAATGAGAACAGGCAGCCAAAGAAATCCGGGCATCGCCCGATAGCAAAGGCTGGACAAGGAAGCTCGGTGTCGGGCTACCACAAGGATGTAAACCCAAGTTTACAAACATTAAAGAGGGAAACACCATGAAGACAATGCAAAAAGGTTTTACACTGATCGAACTGATGATCGTGATTGCAATTATCGGCATCCTGGCCGCGATCGCAATTCCGGCTTACCAGGACTACACCATTCGCGCCAAGGTATCTGAAGGTCTGAACCTTGCAGGCTCAGCCAAACTGGCCGTCTCCGAGACATTTGACAGCACCGGTGCCTTCGCTGCCAACAATTCTCTATACGGTCTGCCTGCTCCTGCCAGCATCACGGGTAACAACGTATCTGCCATAAGTGTTGGCAGCACCGGCGTCGTCACCATCACATACAAGGACGCTGGCATGGGTGGTAACCCGACAGCCGATGGCACCAATATCCAGTTGACGCCTAACACGGCAAACGCTGGCGCAATAGCGTGGAACTGTCAAGCGGGCAATACGCCAGACAAGTACCGTCCTGCAAACTGCCGTTAATATTTAACGGACAAAAGCTGGACAGAAACGCCCCGGAAACGGGGCGTTTTCTATTTCAACCCCGGTTTTTAACGGAGTATACTTCCGGGGATAAAATACTGACAGACAAGCTGATGCCCTGCCCGAATCCCGTCACCCATCCTGACACAAGCAACCCCGGTCAACTGCAATGACCCTGAAATCCCTGGCCCGTTATCGGTCCGCCTGGATCCTGCTACTGGCAGGGCTATTGACGGTTACGGTCTATTTCCCCGGCCTGTCCGGCGATTACGTCTTCGATGATATGGCCAACCTGCTTGATAACAAGCGCCTGAACATCGAGAGCCTCGATTATGATTCACTGAAGTCAGCCGCCCTGTCATCAGGCTCCGGTCCGCTGCGCAGGCCGGTGAGCATGCTCAGTTTTGCGCTCAACAGGTACTTCTTCGGGATTCATCCCTTTTCACACAAGGCCATCAACCTGGCCATTCACCTGCTGACCGGCCTGGCCTTGTTTGTCCTCAGCCGGATGCTGGTCCGTGCCTGCCAACAACAGGACCGGGGACCGCTGTTGCCGGAGAGCGCCGCACGCTGGCTGCCACTGGTGATCACCAGCCTGTGGCTGGTACACCCGTTAAATCTCACCAGCGTGCTTTACATTGTTCAGCGCATGACCAGCCTGACTGCACTGTTCACGGTATGCGGTTTATGTGTGTACACGGCCGGCAGGCTCCGCATGCTGGCAGGCAAACCCGGAAAGCTGTTGATCCTGGCAGGGTTCCTTGTGTTTGGCGGGCTGGCCGTATTCAGCAAGGAAAGTGGCGCATTACTGCCGCTGTTCATGCTCGTTATTGAACTGACGCTGTTCCGGTTCCGGGACAGTCACGGACAATCAGACCGGTTTATTGTCGGCTTGTTTGTGATCCTCGTGCTGTTCCCCGCCGGTTTGATCCTGCTGAAACTGGCCCTGGACCCGGAATGGGTTCTCGGCGGCTACAAATTACGCACCTTCACCCCGTTTGAGCGCGTGCTCACAGAGGCACGGGTATTGATGGTGTACCTGAAATTAACGGTCATGCCCACGACCGGCGCACTGGGTCTCTACCACGACGACATTGTCATATCACGCGGCCTGTTTTCGCCACCAACGACACTCTACTCCCTGCTTGCACTCTCGGGCCTTTTTATCGGCGCCCTCGCGCTCCTCAAAAAACAGCCGCTCATCAGCCTCGGGATACTCTGGTTCTTCTCCAGTCACATCCTGGAATCAACGATTTTTCCTCTCGAAATCGCACATGAACACCGCAATTACCTGGCAGATTTTGGAGTGATTCTTGCGCTCGGCAGTACGATCACCGTGATACCCATGCAAAAACTGGGGTCGGCCATACGCGTGATAACACCGATGCTGTTTCTGTGGATGTTTGCCTACACAACCTGGCTGCGTGCAGACCAGTGGTCTGACAACGTCAATTTCGCGGTGTTCGAGGCGAGGCACCATCCACAATCGTATCGCGCTGTTTATGCCGCCGGGCGCATACACGCCAGGTTGGCACTGAATGGCCGGCCAGGCAGCCCTGATGAGGCTTTCAAGTACCTCGAGCAAGCCGCGGACATCAGTACTTCCGAGATTATGCCGTCCATTGTCATGATCAAGCTGGCATACTTGATGGACAGGCCCGTCAAGCAGGAATGGTTCACCGGGGTCCTTGAACGGCTGGAGCGCTACCCGATCACACCGAGCGCACTTAACAGCCTGTTTGAACTGGCTAGCTGCATGCAGAAGCAGTGCACGTTCCCGCACGAAACCATGGAGGAAATGTTCAGGCTGACCCTTGAAAACCCGGGCCTTGCCTACAATGGGCATCTACGTGCTGAAGCTGAAACAATATACGGTTACTATACGATCAATATCAGGGGGAACTTCGAGAAAGGCCGCCAACTTTTCTTCCAGGCGGTGGATAGCGACCCAAGAGATCCACAACGCAGGATCAACCTGATCAATCTGCTAATAGTAATGAACGATTTTGATGCAGCAGAGCAGCAATTGGAGCTGTTCATGACAGCAGGCACCCATAGCGGAAGCAAGGAAGATTTCCACATGCTGAGGGAAGACATCGAGGCCGGACGCATCGCTGCAATATCTGACACACTTGAGAACCCAGGAGCCGAATAGTCAATGAGCCAGAGTGTAAGCATCATCCTGCCGGCAAAAAACGAGGCTGACAACCTGGACAGGTTATTGCCGGTACTGCGCAAGAATTTTCCAGAGGAAGAAATCATCGTCGTCAACGACGGCTCAAGCGACAACACCGTGGAAATATGCAACCGACACCAGGTGACTGTCATCACGCATGTCTATTCCATGGGCAATGGCGCGGCCATCAAGACCGGCGCCAGAAATGCGAAAGGCGATATCCTGATGTTCATGGATGCAGATGGCCAGCACAACCCGGATGACATCAACCGACTGCTTGAAAAGATTCATGACGGCTATGATATGGCCGTCGGGGCCAGGCAGATCAATACGCATGCCTCGCTGCTCAGGAGAATCGGCAATACCATTTACAACAAGCTGGCATCAATCATGACCGGCTACCCGATTGAAGACCTTACTTCGGGCTTTCGTGCTGCAAGGGCCAGGCATTTCAGGAAGTTTCTTTACCTGCTACCGAACAAGTTCTCCTATCCAACAACCAGCACCATGGCATTTTTTCGTTCCGGTCTGCCGGTAGCCTATGTTCCGATCAAGGCCATGAACAGGACAGGCGATGGAAAAAGCCATATCAGGCTGTTTCATGACGGGTTCCGGTTCCTGGTTATTATCGTGAAAATCGGTGCACTGTTCTCACCCATGCGCTTCTTTCTGCCAATCAGCGGGCTGCTGTTTTTTACCGGCCTTGCCTATTATGGCTACACCTACTACAACTTTGGACGACTGACAAACATGACGGCAATTCTTGTCCTGTCGTCACTGTTTACCTTCCTGATCGGCATCGTATCTGAACAAATATCAGCCCTGCACTACAAGGACATACAGGAAACCAGACGGCGCACAACGCGATAAGCAGTCGTCATACGAATTGAATGAACCAGGAGAACCCGACCCGGGCAGGCCCCGGTTCTGCGGTGCCCATGACCAACAAACTCTCAATCGTCATACCCGCCTTCAGCGGCCTTGATCAGATCCGGCAGTGTCTGCGATCCCTGGGTGAAAGCAACTACCGGGATTTCGAAATCATCCTGGTAGACCATGGTGTCAGCGATGCAATATCGCGATTGGCAAAGGACGAATTCCCCCGGGTCACTTGCCTGCGGGGATCTGCCGATTTCTGGTGGAGCGGGGCAACCAACCTGGGCGTCCGATATGCGCTGGAGACCGGCAGCCAGTGGCTGATGCTGCTCAACCATGACTGTTATGTCCAGCCGGAGACCGTTGGCGTTCTATTGAATATGATAAAGAATAATGAGAATTCCCTCATTGCTCCCGTGCAGCATATGTTGCGGGAAAAACGCGATATCGTGGGTATAACAAGTTGCTTCCTGCTTGGTTTTCCCACCATTATCCCGCCCGCGGCCTGGTACCGGTTGCGCTACCCGGAGGGCCTGGTACCGACACCACTCATTGGCGGTGGCCGTGGGGTTATGCTCGGCGCTGCCACCTTCCAGCGCGTGGGCATGCTGGACGATGAGCAGCTGCCCCACTATTACGCCGACCACGATTTCTACTTCCGTTGCCGACAGGCCGGCCTGCAGCTGTTTATCTGCAGGGATGCCCGGGTCGATATTGATGACACCATGACATCATCTGCCAACCCTGACAGCAGTCTGACCCTGGCAGGATTTGCGGCCGGTTTGAAAAACAGGGGATCACACCGGAATATCAGGGACCTGCGGATACTGTTTTCCCGGTACTACCCGATACCCGGACTGTCCGGGGTGGGTGTCGCCCTGAATACGGCGCGCTTCTTTTTTGTATCTCTGGCGGGAAAGTTCCTTGATTTACTGAAAGGCGGCAAGCAAGACAATTGACTGAAAATCCCCGTGTCGGCAGTTCGATCCCACCCCTGACCTCACTGATTCTTTGCGCTGGAGAGGCTTCCAGAACATGGTGAAGAAGGTGTTGGCGCATAACAAACCCTCCAGGCCAACGTGGTAATCTTTCAGGTTAAGCGGCACAATTCAGACTATCTGCATGGGGATCAAGATGATTGGAAAAATTACAGAAATAATTGACCAGCCGCAAAGAGACTGCATTTACGATATTCTTCATTATCTTGATTTGGGCCTGTGTCTGGATATTGGAGCAGCAGCAGGACATGTCACCAGAACGCTCTGTCATGTTGGCGGGGAAAAAACCAAAGTAGTGGCATTTGAGCCATTCCCTTCCAACCATCAGTACTTTTATGAAACCCTTGAAGAGCTGGATAATGATATCCGTCTTGTAAAGAAGGCCGTAAGCGATTCTGCAGGAACATCCAGATTTATCGTTGGCTCGGTGGTGCAGGGCACCGAGCCTGGCTGGCAGAAGTATAGCGGGTATTCATCAGTTGGTTTCCTGTCCTCTGCTTACGGAGCCAAATATCTGAAGTCAAAAATACAAAGTATTTTTAGTGCTGTTTTCAGGCGCCCGGGCACCCGAATACTTGATGTAAAAACAACAACCATCGACATGGAATTTCCAAATGAGGAAATTGACTTTATAAAAATGGATGTTCAGGGAGCAGAGGAAAAAGTTCTGCAGGGAGCAAGCGCGGCGCTTGAGGAAAACAGAATTCATATTTTGTATATTGAATGGTCAGGTGAACAAGGAGTAACAGATATATTGGCCAGTCACGGTTATCAAATCTATGATTCAACATACGTGGTTGGGCCAAAAACCTATGATACCCGGCCATTCAAAGACATTGGTTTTCATGATATTACTGAAATTAATTTATCAACAGGGAAAATAGCCTACGAAATGATTTTGGCGGATGATAATGTTTCACCAACCGAGGCAATTCGTGAGGTTAAGAACCAGGGTTTAGGCTGGATTCAGACTGATTTGATTGCAATCAATCCAAACGTAAAAGAACAGTTCCTTGAAGCAACTAAAAAATACATTGAAGAACATTCTGATTAAAGTGTTGAGAATGACTGAATGCAGTATGGTATGAATAGAATCGTACCGACAGTAGCACCTGTGCAACCGGTATTGACGGGAAAAACCCTATGACTCCAGAAACGCTTCGAGTGTCTGCCGTTTAAATACCTCCAGTTCCCCGCCTTCTGTACAGTTCAGTATTTCCCTGTCATGCGCGGCATACATTTGCCGGGCCCTGCCATACCAGACCTCGCTTTCAAACAGGTCTGGCAGGTGCCATTTTACACCCCCGGCAAAATAACCGGGGTCGAAATGGCTCTCGTCCCGCTCACCTGATATTACCTCCTTGTTAGCGGCACCTTTCACGGCGAAGGTGTGGTCGGCCCCGACCAGCGCAACACGGCTAAAACCCATATGGAATGCCAGCTGGAACGCCACGCAGGTAACTGTATGCCCCTGGTTAAGACTGACCGAAACATCCCGGGCGAATTTCTGGTAAGTCGTACTGTGAATAAAGGTTACATTGTTCCGCGCCTTGACAATTCGACTGGTTGCGGCAGCACTGTCAATAAAAAGGTCAATAGCCGTTGTATTGAAATAATCGGCATTCTGCTCAATAACAAATTTATTGACCGAAACAATACAATCCGGGCGGAACTCCACCCTGTCAAACAACAGGTTGATTTTATTCAGACCAAAGCAATAGACCCCGGAATCTGCCAGCATGCTGAAATCCACCTTGTTCAGGGACGGCCCGTTGCAGAGGATGACCGCCTGTTTGCCGGCGTGGCTGTCTCTTGCCTGTATAAGCTTCTTTCTGGAGACGTATGACTGAAAGTGCAGGTCCCAGTAGAGACGCTTCAACACCATGCCAAGGGCGTGATAATAGGGATTGACGGTTTTGCGTGTCCTGACCAGCGGATCATCGGGGTCCATTGAATTCTCCGTTAGCCGGGGTCATGCAGCCGGGCGCCAATGCCACCGTCAATATTGATTATCGACCCCGTCATAAAGCCGCATTCATCAGACACCAGGAACACTACCATGGCAGCTATTTCCTCCGGTGTGGCAAGGCGCCCGGCTGGATGGTATTTTTCCAGTGATGCAAGCCCTGCTGCGTTTCCCCGAAAGCCCTCACGCAACATTTCGGTGTCGGTGGCTGCCGGCTGGACGGCGTTAACCCTTACCTGTCCTCCCAGATCCACCGCCAGTGCGCGGGTCAGACCCTGCAGGGCAGCCTTGCTGGTTGCGTAGGAAATAAAGGCCGGTTTTGTCAGTATTGCATGGATACTACCGATATTGACGATGCTGCCCCTGGCCTTTGCCAGCGCGCCCAGGAACAGCCTTGCCAGCAGCACCGGTGCTGTGACGTTGATATCCAGGGAAACCCGGAAATCTGCCAGATCCAGTTCATCAAGATGCGCAAGTTTTTGTACCGCAGCATTATTTATCAGCCCCTTTAGTTCCTTGCCGGCCAAAGTTGCATTGACCTCTGCAGCGAAGCTTTCTCCCGGGCCCTCATCAGCAACCATTTCTCCCAGGTCAGCCCGTATATACCGATCACAGTTGTCTGCATCGCCCTCCGCCGCCACATCAGTCGCTATAATGAAATAACCGGCGTTCCGGAAGGAGTTACACAGGGCCCGCCCAATCCCGCCACAGGCGCCGGTAATCAATACTGCCGGCTGTTTATCCGTCACTGGTCTATACCCAGGAACTCAAACAGTTTTGCGATTGCCCGATCATTCGTTTTCGCTACGGCATCACTGGTATTCGAGCCATTATGTGATCCAAAGATACAACGTGGCATTTCCCGCAACGGAGAATCGCCCGGCAACGGCTCCTGCTCGAACACATCCAGTGCTGCCGAACAGACATGTCCTGACTGCAGTCCCTCTATCAGGGCCTGTTCATCAATCAAGGGACCCCTTGCGACATTGACCACCCGCACCCCGGGTTTACACGCTGCTAACGTCTCACGATTGAGCATATGGCGGTTCGCATCATTCATGGAACAGGTAAAAACAAGAAAGTCACACGTTTCCAGCCCGTCAGGCCATGCACGGAATTCAATACCCGGCCCGCCGTCTGTGCCTGTAAACGCAGGATCATAACACCGGATCGACATATCAGCTGCCAGCAGGCGCTTTGCAGTATTCCTGCCGATGTCCCCATACCCGACCAGGCCAACACACTTCCCGGACAGCGATACACCGCGGTTCTTCGGCCATCCTCCCGCGCGAATTTCACGATCGATCAGGAATGTCTCGCGTGCCAGGCCGACGATATACCCCAGGGCAATATCGGCAACCTCGCTGCCGAACATATCCGGTGTATTCGTGATCGGTATACCAAGATCACTGCATGCATCAAAGTCGACATTATCCACGCCGATCCCCCACTTGACCGCAGCCTTCAGGCGGCCTTTTTTCCCCGCTTCAAACACGCGGCGGGTAGCCGGATCATCACCGATGATCCAGCCGTCATAATCCGGCAGCAAGCTGATTAATTCTTCTTCGGACAGGGTCTGAATTACATCGGGGCAATGTACAGCCACCCCCTTTGCTTCAAGCGCCGGCATGAATTGCTCTTTCATCCCCAGCATCGGCGGGCACGTAATCAGGATACTCTGTTCCACAATAATGGTTCCTTATATATCCACATTGAATTTGCTTTTAAGCATCCTGACAAAGGCAGGACTATACTCCTCCTTCAAGGCAATAAAATTGCCCCAGGCTGAAGGGTCCTCGGTTTCACACGGATAGCGCCGGATGCTTCGCCAATGATGCTCTATACCGTACTTCTCAATCGGGTACCATTCACTTAGAAAAACATCATAACCCCGCTTTACGAGGTGATCACCAAGATCCCTGTAGTCATAACCTATTTGCCTGGTTTTGTTATCTTCAAACTCACATAGAATGGCTTTTGGCGACAGCTGCCCAGGATTACAGCCTTCAAGCACCCTGAGATCATTTCCCTCTGTATCAATCTTCAGAAAATCAATTTCATCAATTGCATGTTCCCGGGTAAATTTATCCAGGGTACAGGTAGTGACTTTCTTTACCTCATGATGATTCGGTGTAAACGACAGGAGTGACGAGATTCCAGTGGATTCATCACTTGCATAAAAAGACAATTCAAGGCCATCTTCATCAGAAGCCGCGAGCTCATGAAGGTGAAAACCACTGAATTTCTCCTTCAAACCGGTCAGGGCCTCTTTTTTACGTACGTCGGGATCCGGCTCAAATCCGAAAACAGTCCAGCCAAGCAACAGGAATGGCTGCGCCGACTCGCCAAAGTGTGAACCGACATCAATCATCAGCCCTTCCCTGCCAGACTTTCTGAACAGATAGAAAACAAGGAGAAGCTCATCAAACCTTCCTGTCAGGAAATACTTGAGGTGCTTGTAGTAGAAGGCCTGGAGCCATTTATATTGCATGACCCTGGCTACCGGTTTCATCATTGGTTCAGCCTTGCGCCAGCGCTTCAGCCATGTCCCAGTCTTCCTGCTCATCAATATCGATTGATTCATTCCTGGACATCTCGAACATCATTGGTTTTTCCCCGATCCTTGCTCTTGTTTTACGAAAGCTTTCCCGCGAGAAAATATACAGGCATGAATTCTCCTCAAACCACGGCTCCAGATCCTGTGTACGGATCAGATTGTCCGGATCATGGTTTACCGGCGAAAGGTCTGCCCGGTAGAAACGCGTCTGGAATCGGTTCACCGTAAACAGGGAGTCGGACCCGCCCTCATCTGTAACGAGCCTGTCAAGGGCATGCCTGATTGTAGCTGCGCTCAGGAGCGGGTTCGTTGTATGCGTCATCAGGTACAAATCTGCAGGCTCGGCATTTATATCATCCTCCAGGATAAGATTCATACTGGTGAAATCACCAAGCAGTTCTTCCTTCCGGTCCCGCACGAGCACCCTGCTGCCAGCCTGCAGCCCCTTGTCTTCAAGAATTTTCCTGGCATCTGTATTAATGACTACCAGGTCTATTTCTTCCACCGACAGGAGCGTGTCCAGCACCCACCTGAACAGCGGCTTGCCAGCCAGTTCCCTGAAATTTTTGCCACTGACCCTTTCGCTATGGGCCTTCATTGGCAGCAACGCCACAATCCGTTTACCCCGGTACACGCTGGACCCTCATGGTTAGTTCTTTGGATAAAAATAGGCTTCCTTCCGCCTGGCAGACAATTTCCGGTGGCGGTGATTCCCTTTGTACGTCCCCCAATACTGCATGAATCGGAAGATCAATATGCCCCTGACTTCGGCCAGCAGCACTTTTCTTTTAGCCGCCTGACCCAGGTCATGTGTCACTGCAGCGAAGTAATAACGAACAACATCGGTCAGGCCCAACTGCAGTTCCGGCATGATTTTCCTCAGCGCCAGTGACTCGCGCTCATACCGGACCTTTATATTACGCCAGGTCTCATGATGGATATGGTAAACACCGGCTTCTGCGACATAGGCAATTGACGAGCCTTTCCCGACCAGCCTCCTGGCCAGGTGCATGTCTTCAAGGCCGGTCAGCCCCTCATCGAATTTGGTGTCTTTCCAGGCTGATTTCATCAGTGCCGCATTGGCATTGTTACA
>DAOVYA010000272.1 GCA_030635865.1 Gammaproteobacteria bacterium
GAGGTCATTGGAAATATGCACATCACCCGCCATACCCTGGACTGTTGGCATCTTGTCAAGCAACTCACCCAGTTGTGACCGATACAGGTTGGCGTTTACATCCGCCTGCGTAAGCAGGTGGCGCACGGTACCGCCCTCCTGGTCCAGCAGGGCCGTCATCAGGTGGGCCGCCTCGATAAACTGGTGATCGCGGCCGACTGCCAGGCTCTGGGCCTCGGCCAGCGCCTGCTGAAATTTACTTGTCAGTTTGTCCATTCGCATCAGGAACACTCCACAAATTAGGGGTTATACCTGTTTTAGTGGGGGTATATCAGGATATTTCAAGTGTCTACATCTCTATTATCCCGTCATTGCGAGCGAAGCGTGGCAATCTCGTGAAGCTGGCAGAGGAGTCATTCTGCATGAGATTGCCGCGTCACTTTGTTCCTCGCAATGACGAATAAACCAGGGGTCAGTGGAGCATCGAATGAGTCGAGTAGATGACCAGGATACCGGCAGCAATCAATACCACCTGCTGAACAGTTGCTTTTCCTTCTACACGCTGATGCAAGGTCGGGATCAGGTCGGCAACTGCAATATATATAAAACTGGATGCAGCGATCGCCAGCACGTAGGGTAACGCCGCCTGTACTTCCTGCAAGGCAAGCCAGGCCAGCAAGCCGCCAACAACAGTCGTCGTACTGGAGAGAACATTATAGAAAAAGGCCCGCCCCCTGGTGTAACCACTGTGCAAGAGGATTGCAAAGTCTCCCACTTCCTGGGGAATCTCATGAGCCGCCACCGCAATACTGGTGACGATTCCCAAATGAATATCGGTCAGGAATGCACCGGCAATCAGGATGCCATCAAGAAAATTATGCAGGCCATCCCCGATCAGGATCATGGTACCGGTAGAGTGGTCTTTATGCGTCTGGTCCGGCGCATGCACTTCACAGTGATCCACATGGCAATGGCGCCAAAGCACCATTTTCTCCAGCACAAAAAACCCAAGCAGCCCGAGCAACACCACCGAGGGGATAACATGTACATCCGTCGCTGCAACGGATTCCAGCGCATGCGGTAACAGACCAAGAAAAGCCGCGCCCAGCAAGGCACCGGTCGCAAAACTGACAAGGTGTGGCAACAAACGGGTTCTCAGGGGTTCACTCAGTATGAGAAACAATGCAGCCGACAGCACGCTCAGCAAGCCGCCAAGCAGGCAAAACAAAATAATCCAGGCAATCAGCGGCATCCGTTTGTCTCAGGTCTTGCAAGGCTGGCCATCATACCAGCTAGGGAACCTGTAATTAATTATCGTAATTTCGTCATTGCACCCCGGGAGTACTTCCTCAGGATGGCTATGCCATCCTTCAGGGCGCGGCGAAGCGCGGCAATCTCATGAAGCTGGCAGCGGACTTGATGAGATTGCCGCGTCACTTCGTTCCTCGCAAAGACGTATAACCAGAGGTTCCCTGGCTCTTTTCCAGCCAGATCAGGCTTGCCATGCGGCCGGTCTTGCCGTCACGACGGAAGGAGAAAAAATCTTCGTGCTCACTCAAGGTACAACGATTGCCGCCATAAACTGCTGTCACGCCGCAACCTGCCAATCGTTGCCTGGCCAGTTCATATAAATCAGCCTGCCAACCGCCTGGACCGGACTGAAAAGCCGCCGCTGCCCCGGGATTATGCGCGACAAATGCAGCCCGAACTTCATCACCAACCAGGTAGGCCTTCTGGCTGATCGCCGGACCCAGCCATGCCAGCAAATTTTCTGCGGGTATCTGCATCGCACGAACGGCTTGCTCGATGACACCGGCTTCCAGGCCACGCCAGCCGGCATGCACGGCCGCAATACTTTCTCCACGACGGTCGCATATCAATAGTGGCAGGCAATCAGCGGTCAATACGGCACATACCACGCCTGCCTGGTGACACCAGGACGCATCGGCTGCCGGTGCCGGTCCGCATTCGAGGGCATTTACCGGCGTAGACCCATGCACCTGTTGCAACCACAACGGCTCGCCCGGAAGCTCAAGCAACTGCTGCAGCAGTTGCCGGTTTTGCGCAACTGCCGCCGGATCATCACCGACATGGTCAGCAAGATTCATGCATGCATAAGGGCCCTGGCTCACACCGCCTTTCCGGGTAGTCGTTAACGCGCGAACGTGAGCCGGTACCGGCCAGTCCGGCACAATCCAGTGTTCAATACTCATCGGCTGAAGACATCCCGGCGTCATCCTGCAGGGCCTGGATCAAGCGCGCCATGTCTTCCGGCACCGCCGCCTGCCAGCCGACCAGCGTATTGCTCTCCGGGTGCATCAAGGCCAGGTGTTCTGCATGCAGTGCCTGGCGCCTGAAATTCTGCAGGGCATCTTTAAGCACGTCACCCGCACCCTTTGGCAGGCGCAAACGACCTCCATAGACCGGGTCCCCCACCACCGGGGTATGCACATGTGCCATGTGTACCCGGATCTGGTGTGTGCGCCCGGTTTCCAGGCTGACACGCACCAGGGTATGTAAACGATAGCGCTCTTCGACCCGGTAGTTGGTAATCGCTTCCTTGCCTCCCGTGACAACCGCCATACGCTTGCGGTCCACGGGGTGGCGCCCGATTGGCGCCTCGATCCGTCCACCCGCAGTGAGTACGCTATTCACCACCGCCAGGTACTCGCGTTTCACACTGCGTGCCTGTAGTGCCTCGACCAGCTTCTTGTGAGCCGTCAAGGTTCGCGCCACCACCATCAATCCACTGGTGCTTTTATCCAGCCGGTGCACGATCCCTGCTCGCGGCAGCGCGGCGAGGTCGGCATCGTAATGCAACAGGGCGTTTAGCAGGGTGCCGGCAGGATTACCTGCCGCCGGATGTACTACCAGCCCGGCCGGCTTGTTGATGACCAGCAATGCCTCGTCCTCGTAGACCACATCCAGCGGGATCGACTCCGGTTTACTGGCGGTTTGCCCGGTAATTTCCGCATGAATACAGGCAATCTCTCCGCCCTGCACCCGCTGCCGGATCTGCGGGATCCGGTCATCCAGCGTCACCATTCCGGCACGGATCCACTGCTGCAGACGACTGCGCGAATAATCCTGTATCAGTGAGGCCAGCGCCTGGTCCAGCCGAAGACCACGCA
>DAOVYA010000320.1 GCA_030635865.1 Gammaproteobacteria bacterium
ACCTTTGACAGTGCACGCTCTATCGTCGAGGTTCTGGGCAGGCCGGTGCTTGGCGGAGTGTCAATGATTCACAACAGGGAATGGAGCACCAGGCACAGACATGCACTGGTTGCCTTCAGTCTGGCCGGTATAGGGCTTCTGGCGCTCTATGCCGGGGTAGTGGCTGTCGGCGGACTGAGTGTCAACCTTGCAGAAATACAGACGGCAATAGTGGGGCGCGGCTGATGAGTATTTTTGAGAAGGCCTTCAAGAAGGCAGGCAAGAATTCCGGCAAGCGCCCGGCAGGCGATCTGATTGACGATCGTGCAGATGAATTGCCGAATATTCTCGAGTATCCCGTAGAGAATGAATCTGCATTTGCGCACGCAGAGGATAGTGCAGGAGTGGCGGAAAGTGACGTGCAGCCGGAACCGTGGAACGAAGGTCTGGCGCAAGCCGGTTCAGGCAAACTGGTCAAGCTGGATCTCAATGGACTGAAAGATGCCGGGCTGGTCGATCCCCGGTCAAAGCAGGTCAACCAGACCACTGAGGAGTTCAGGCGCATCAAGCGTCCGTTGCTCATGAATATCAGGGGCGAGGGTGCAAGCGTTGTCCCTAACGCGAACATGATCATGGTGAGCAGTGCGCTGGCAGGCGAAGGGAAGACATTTACCTCGATCAACCTGGCCATGAGTATCGCCACGGAAATGGACAAGACGGTGCTGCTGGTAGATGCCGATGTCGCGAAACCTGATGTTACCGCACGCCTCGGCGTTGAGGCGGAAAAGGGGCTGATCGATGTGCTGCTGGACGACACTCTCACGTTGCCGGACGTTTTGCTGCGGACGGATATCCCCAAGCTGACATTGCTGCCATCCGGCAGTCGGCATGTTCACTCAACAGAATTGCTTGCCAGTGAGCGCATGCGACAGCTTACACTGGAGCTTTCCAGTCGTTATTCTGACAGAATTGTGATTTTTGATTCTCCGCCACTGCTTTTGGCCAGTGAGGCGAGGGTGCTTGCAGGCCTGATGGGGCAGGTCGTGATGGTGGTTGAGGAGTCCATAACGCGGCAGCATGTCGTCAAGGAGGCGATCGAAATGCTGCAGGATAACGAAATTGTAGGAATTGTAATAAACAAGGGCAGGCGCGGTGCGGGGGAAGAAGGGTACGGTGGCTATGGCTATGGCTATGGCTATGGCTCTTACGGACGGCGATAACGCGGTAATCAATAAATTGCCAGATCCCATGAATCATGCCGGATATCTTCTCAGGTGCCAGCTAACCCTGGTTCTTTTCCTGTTGAGCTTAAATGCTGCCAACGCAGGCGACTGGGATATCACGCCGCGTATTTCTGTGGCAGAAATCTTCAGCGATAACATTAATCTCGACGATGATGACAAGAAAAATGATCTGGTTACAGAGATATCTCCGGGCATCAGTGTTCATGGCGAGGGTGGCAGGTTGATAGCTGATGTTGACTACGAAATGCAGAATCTGATTTTTCTGAACGAAAGCGACGCCAGTGGCTCGAATCACCAGCTGGATGCGAGTGCAACGGCTGAACTGGCAAAAGATCTCTTTTATGTAGATGCTACAAGTTCGATGGGCCAATCTATCGTTGATGCCAACAGAACGATTTCGAACAATAACATTAATAATGCCGGGAACCGCACTGATTTTTACACATACACTTTAAGCCCCTTTATACAGAGCCATTTCGGAGGTTACGCAGACGGGAGTTTCCGCTATACCTACGGTCAGGTTAACTATGATGACGATCGTATTTCGGATACAACGGAAAACAGCTATGACGCGGGGCTGATCAGCGGTCGCAAATTCGGGCCGCTATCCTGGACTGCCAATTACAACCACACGGAGCTGGATCGGGACACGAACCCGGACCAGCGGTTTCTTGGAGATGAAAAGTTTGAGAATGCCGACGCTACTGCACGCTATCGCATCAGCAACCGTTTCAGCCTGGTCAGCCAGGCCGGTTATTCGGATAATGATTTTGATACCAGTGAGAAAATCGAGAACGGCTCCTACTGGTCCGTCGGTGGATTCCTGCAGCCAAACCGTTATTACTCCCTTGAGGCGCAGCAGGGCGGCAACCTGAAAACCGTGACGGTGGGCCTGTACCCGACCCGGCGTACCTCGCTGGTTGTCACTTACCGTGATCGGGATGTCGGCCTGAATCCAGGCGAGGTCTGGTCAGGGTCATTCAGCCATTACACACGCCGCACTACCTGGAAGGCACGCTACGAGGAAGATACCACTACAGAACAGCAATTACTGTTGCAGGAAGGTTTTGCGTTTTTCGGAATTGACCCGCTTACCGGCGAGACTAATCCCAGTCCCCAGCCGGGTGACCTGGTCGTCATCGTGCCATTGGGTCCGGTGCAAACCCTTACTGATGAAATTATTGAGCGCAAACGTGCTACCGGCACGTTCGGTATGAAGACGGGCAAAACCGGACTGCGGTTCACTGTGTTTGACGAGCAGCGCAGATACCTGACATCGCTTAGAGAAGAGGAGACAAAGGGTTTCATCGGCAGTCTGAACCGGCGGATTGCCCCGCATACCAATTCCACCCTGTCAGGGTGGTGGCAGCGCAGAACGGATGATGACAGGGAGGGCCAGGATA
>DAOVYA010000278.1 GCA_030635865.1 Gammaproteobacteria bacterium
ACTGGGAATTGCTGTGTCTGTACTGCCATGATAACGAGCATGCGCGCTACCTTGATGATCCATGGGGCACAACAGCAGGTACCGGCAGCGGGCAGCAGGCGTCTCACAAGGCCCTGTCCGGACTGGCGGGTTGGCTAAAAAAGAAAGAATAAAACGAGGCCAATGGGATGGAGGGAATAAAACCTCATCCCTCCGTCCCCTTATTATTCTGCTTTTTATTCTTGGAGTCTGACTCCTTAATCTTCACCTTGTTTTCAGCCGCCCCGGTCATCATCCTCGGACGGTTTGCCAAGTGAGTGTTCATACGGATGGTTTACCGGCGTTTTGAGAAACTCTTCCCTGGTTCTTTCTGACTCGAAATAGATGGTCAGGTTGCCGTCAGCCAGTGACGGATGGCCCTTCACATCTCCGATGTCATGGCCGTTAACCGGGTCAATGGTGCCGATCAGGTAACTCGGCTCGTGCAAGCGGTGACTTTGTTCCTGGTCGCGCGGCAACGCTGTCGCTCCGACAAAGTTGAGTTCATCAAAGCGAATGCCAGGCGTTTTCTGTGTTGCTGGTGTATTCATGTTGTCTGCCTCCTCGCAATTTCCTCGCGGTGCAAGCCGGCCTTTACATGTAGGCCCTGGCCTCTTCGCCGGGGTCGGGCAGGCCGGCGATCCGCCAGGCTTCCCGTTGACTGTGGAACAGGTTGTCTACGCAGTGCTTGTCCATGTGGTTCGCTAAACATACGTGGCTGAATGCGGGCAGGGCAGTTCCGAAGCGCTCAAAGTGGTCTCGCAGCGCCTGGATAATGACCCAATGGTCATGGGTCAGAGGCGGCAGCCCGTCAAGGCGGGCAATTGCCGTGGCGACCTGTTCGTTCCACCGTTCGGGATTGCTCAGAAATCCCTCACTGTTGAGCAGGGTATCGATAGGCTGATTTGCTGTCGTCACACTAATCACCTTACTCCCGGCCACCTGTGCCATGTTAAGTACACTTGACTGCTATGTAGTAAACCTAGGCCAGGCGGGTGATTTGTCAAGGCATGCGAAATAAAAAGAGTCAGTACCCTTTCCCCATACTGTGCAGTAAGTATTATCAATACTGCCTAATAAAAAAGGGTATTGATTCCTTTATCCCAGGCTGAAAAATTCAGAGAAATGTATCCGGTCCCTTTTATTCCTGTAATTGAGCACGGTATGCGCTGAATTCACCTGGTGACATGTATTGCAAGATTTCCTTGCTGTCTGCGCTGAGGATGAGGTCCAGTCCCTTGTCCGGATAGAGCAAGTGTTTTTGCTGTGCATGAACCTGGATGATCTCGGCGGGTGTGCCGAATCGGGCCTGCGTGATTTCCTCATCCAGGTTGAAGCTTGGCATGAAGGTAATAACCTTGACCGGCGCCCGGTAGGCAGCCGGGAGGTCATCAGGATGCAGGTGGTACCTGCGCGTGCCGCGATCCTGAAATGCACGTTCCTGCAAGGCTGAGAGTACACCGGGGGTGATATCCAGCACCAGGATCAGCTTGCCCGTGATCGGGCCAGACGAGTAGTGGCTGTAATAGGCCTCCAGGGTGCCGGTCTCGTGCGGTGCTGCGATGATCGCCAGTTCCATGTCGTTGCCTAGTTGCTCGATGGCCTCACCGAGCGTGGTTCGCCCCGGCGTGATGCCGAATACCCGCGTGTCCCCGCCCGGCAGTATGTCGATCTGCCAGGGCAGACCCGTCACAGGGTTGTTGTTGCGTTGGCCGTCCTTTTTGAAGGTCACCAGGCTGGCTGCGGCCATGATGATCAGCAGCAGGGCAAGAAAATATTTCATGTGCGTCTATCCAGGTAATAATAAAAGGGTACTGATCCGAATGGCACTTACTTAAACAGAAATGTCCGTCATTGCGAGCGAAGCGCGGCAATCTCATGACGTTATGCTCTGTCGTTTGGAGATTGCCGCGTCACTGCGTTCCTCGCAATGACAGGGCTTTTTAGCTTAAGTAAGTGCCATTCGGTACTGATCCTTTATTCGAACGTAATTATTCTCATTTGTCACAGCTCCCTTCTCTCCAGGCCACTTTCCCTGCCTTATCAAGATACCGGCTCCATCTGCCGATATACATTACCGGGGTTCTGACAGGGTAATCCGATGCCAGGAAAGTTGTTAGTTCTGTTTTTTCTGCTGTGCAGCGGGAGCCAGTGCGCAGTCGCGATGTCCGTGGACGAGGCCTACCAGGCCATCCCGCATCAGAAAACCGACTTCGATCGCAATACGGCACGCATGCGCGCCGCTGAAACGGCGTATCTTGACTCCTTTTTTACACTCGTTAACGCGGCCATCGTGGCAAAGGTGCAGACATTGCAGTGGCTTTCGAGCGGCGGTTCCGCGGGCAAATCCTGTGCACATTACCGCGACAGCATCGATGCCATACTTGCCGACTTCAACCGGCTGACCATCCCTGCTGGTTTACGCGACGTGCAAAAGCAGGTCGTCGCGGCCGTGCGGCTGCATGCGGAATACTTTGAAGACTGGGCCGAAAGAACGAGCCGGGGTGAACGCTTCCGGTTCAGTACCGCGGACAAGCGTATCGCTGCCTCCAGTCGTCAATTGATCGGGTCCTATAACCAACTGATGAAACGCTACCCGGAAGCCACCCGTAACAACCGGCAGGCATTTTACGATCATCTCTGTGCGCTGGATTTTATCTGAGCGAAAAGGAGCCGGGATATGCACACCAGACAACCAACAAGATACCTGTTGTTATCCATCCTGCTGTTGTTGATGCAGGGGGTGGCAAGCGTTTGTATGGCGGCGGTTACTGATGCCGAGGTCCGGGATCTGCTGGGGCCGCCCGTTGTAATCGAACAACTGCGTGCGCACGGCCCGGACGTACTGCCCGTCATGGCGCAGCTCTACACGGCGTCTGATGAGGAAGGAAAAACCCGTATCGCCAATGCCTTCTACCAGCTCGGGTGGCCATCGCAACAGGCCTACGAGGCGCTGATAGAGGACATCCACACCACCAATCCGCGCTTGCGCCTGGAAGTACAATGGGCCCTCGGTCGGGTCAGCGGTAAGGACGAGGTGGTGGACACGCTGCTCGGTATCA
>DAOVYA010000085.1 GCA_030635865.1 Gammaproteobacteria bacterium
ATTTGGTAGATCTGTCTAAAACCATCCCGGCGGGAACTGCTGGTTTCTCGCGCTCCCGCCTGCAGCAGGGACAGGCTTCGCGGGAATGACATGAAATGAATAAACCAGAGGCTCCTTAATTTACCGGTTACAATGTGGTTGAACACACCAGGGCGATGAGATCCAGGCCCGCCGTTATCTGTGATTACGATTATGAATCTTAAACCCGAACAGCTAGAGCCCCATTTACGCAAGCAACTCGCGCCTGTTTATTTTATCAGTGGTGATGATCCCTTGCGGGTGATCGAGGCCGCTGACGCCGTGCGTGCAGCGGCACGTTCGCAGGGCTATGACGAACGTGAAGTGCTGACGGTGCAGACAGGTTTTGACTGGAACAGTTTGCTGTCCGAGGCGGGAAATCTTTCACTGTTTTCACAGCGACGCATCATCGACCTGCGGCTGCCGGGCGGCAAGCCGGGCAAGGAAGGTGCGCAGGTGCTGCGGGATTTTGCCGAACAGTTGCCCGAAGATACGCTGCTCCTGATAACGTCCGGGAAACTTGAAAAACCGGCACGTACGAGTAAATGGGTGCAGGCACTCGACAAAGCCGGGGTAGTTTTGTTTGTCTGGCCGCTGAAGGGCGCGGAGCTGACCACCTGGGTACGGGCGCGCATGTTGCAGCGTGGTCTCGAACCGACGGTCGAGGCAGTCGAGATGCTCACCGGACTGGTCGAGGGAAACCTGCTTGCCTGCGCGCAGGAAATTGACAAATTACACTTGTTAAATGGCGCCGGCCCGGTGGATGTTGCCGATATCACCGCGATGGTGGGTGACAATGCCCGCTATGATGTATTTGGTCTGATCGATAGTGCGCTGCTTGGAGATGCAGCGCGTTGCGTCCGGATCCTGCACCGGCTCCAGGCAGAGGCCGTGGCGCCCCCGGTCGTCTTGTGGGCACTGTCACGTGAGATTCGTCCCCTGGTTGGCATGGCGACAGCCGTTGCAGAAGGCGACCCGGTCGCCGCTATTCTCGGCAGGTATCATGTCTGGCAAAACCGCAAGCAGATTGTCGGGGCAGCGTTAAAACGCCTGTCAGCAGACGATTGCAAGGCCATGATCCGGCAATGTGCCCTGGTTGACCGGGTTTGCAAGGGACGTGCGGCGGGCAACGCGTGGGACGAACTGTTACAATTAACCCTGAAGCTGGCAGGCAAGAACGTCTTGCCTGAAACCCTTGAGATGGAGCAGGCTTCCTGATTTTTATATGAGTGTAAAAGCAGAAAATATGCAGTTCGATATACCGGAATACATGCAGTCGGTCGGCGAGCATGCACGCGTTGCTGCGCGTGCCATGGGCCGTGCCGATTCCGGCATGAAGGATGACGCGCTGACAGCCATTGCAGCTGCAATCGAGGCCGCAGCGGGTACCCTGAAGTCTGAAAATGAGAAAGACCTGGCCGCTGGCAGGCAGCATGGTCTTGATGCAGCCTTGCTGGATCGTCTCGAGCTGAATGATGCGCGTATCGCGGCAATGGCGGAAGGCCTGCGCGAGATTGCGCTGTTGCCGGACCCGGTTGGCAGTATCTCCGACATGAACTACCGTCCGTCGGGTATCCAGGTGGGCCGTATGCGGGTGCCGCTGGGTGTTATCGGTATTATCTACGAGTCGCGTCCGAACGTGACAGCGGATGCCGCCGGGCTGTGCCTGAAGTCCGGCAATGCCGCCATCCTGCGCGGCGGCTCTGAAGCGATTCATTCCAACCAGGCAATTTCAAAATGCATCCACCAGGGACTGGCAGAAGCCGGTTTGCCGGCGGACGCAGTGCAGGTCATTGAGACAACAGACCGTGCGGCAGTTGGTGAATTGATTCGAATGAAAAACTACGTCGATGTGATTGTGCCGCGTGGCGGCAAGGGCTTGATCGAGCGTATTAGCGCGGAAGCACAGGTCCCGGTCATCAAGCATTTACACGGTGTTTGTCATACCTATATTGATGACCAGGCCGATATCGACAAGGCGATCCGTGTGGCGGTGAATGCCAAGACGCAACGCTATGGAACCTGCAACACCATGGAAACCCTGCTGGTATCCCGTGCCATAGCCGGGAAGGTATTGCCACCGCTGGCGGAGAAGTATCAGCAGGCCGGTGTGGAGTTGCGCGGTTGTGAGGCGAGTCGTGAAATTCTTTCGGGAATCAATGAGGCCACGGAAGCGGACTGGGACGAGGAATACCTGGCACCGATCCTGGCAATTCGTATTGTTGATGACCTGGATGCTGCGATGGACCACATTGCGGCTCATGGCTCCAACCATACCGATGTGATCGTCACTGAATCACTGGGCAATGCCCAGCGGTTCCTGCATGAAGTCGATTCCAGTTCTGTCATGGTGAATGCGTCGAGCCGTTTTGCGGATGGTTTCGAGTATGGCCTGGGCGCTGAAATTGGCATCAGTACCGACAAGCTGCATGCGCGTGGACCGGTCGGACTGGAAGGTCTGACATCGCTTAAATATATTGTCATTGGCGATGGCCATATTCGCGAATGATGCTGGTTGTTAGCCCGCCTCTTTTCCCGCGTATTCCATGATTGGTATTCTCGGCGGTACGTTTGATCCGGTGCACTTCGGCCATTTGCGACCGGCCCTCGACATTCAGCAGGCACTGGGGCTGGAAGAGGTTCGCCTTGTACCCTGCAATAATCCCCCGCACCGGCCGCAACCGCTGGCATCGGGGGAACAGCGTGTGGCCATGCTGAATGCAGCTGTCAGCCAGCACCCCGTTTTCCGGATTGACACGCGTGAATTAGACCGCGAAGGTCCGTCCTATATGCTGGACACGCTGAAATCTTTCCGCGAGGAGATGCCCGCTGCCGGTTTGTGTCTGTTACTGGGGATGGACTCGTTTATCAGTCTGCCTGCCTGGCACTGCTGGCGTGAACTGATTGAGTATTGTCATATGGTCGTCATGACACGGCCGGGCACCGCCATGCCTGATCAGGGTGAGTTGGCGGACTTCATCAGTCAGTACAGGGTGCTGGATGCGGAACAGCTCGAAACAAGGGCATCCGGTATGGTGTGGTTTCATCCGGTTACCTTGCTGGATATCTCCGGGACACGGGTCCGCAAGTTGCTGGCCACGGGAATGGACGCCGGGTTCCTGGTACCACAGGGTGTCCTGGACATTATGACCCGCGAAGGTTTGTATGCAGCAGGTAACAATTATGAGTAGCGAGCAGAAAGAACAACAGGATATTACGGCAGAAGACCGGCTGCTGAATATTGTCGTTGACGCGATCGACGATATGAAGGGCGTGGACCTGATGGTTATTGATGTCCGTGATATGACATCAATAACCGATCGCATGGTTATTGTAAGCGGTACATCTTCACGCCATGTGAAGGCCATTGCAGATAGTGTGGCACTTAAAGCGAAGCGGGGCGGTTACCCGGCACTGGGTGTTGAAGGTGCGCAGGCTGCGGAATGGGTGTTAATTGACCTGGGCGATGTGGTTGTGCATGTAATGACGCCGGCTATCAGGGAATTCTATGCGCTGGAAAAGTTATGGGCGGTTGTTGGCGATAATCCCGATAACGGCTAGCGCCTGTTTTTGATTATTGCGCCAGGCGATGCGTATTCATTTGATTGCAGTCGGTACACGAATGCCCTCCTGGGTCGAGGAGAGTTACCGTGAATTCTCAAAACGCATGCCGCGTGAATGTTCGCTACAGCTGGTTGAAATTCCTCTCGGCAAACGCAGTAAAAGCCGGACGACAGAAAAGGCCCGGCATGAAGAAGGACAATCAATGCTGGCCGCCATTCCCGCTGATTGTTATGTTGTCGCGCTGGATGTGAAGGGCAAATCCTGGTCCACTGAAGCGCTCGCTTCGAGGTTGCAGGACTGGATGGCTTCCGGGCGTGAACTGGCCCTGCTGGTGGGTGGGCCGGATGGCTTGTCCCCGGCGTGCCTTGCGCGGGCAGACCAGCTTTGGTCCCTGTCCTCACTGACCTTTCCGCATGCACTGGTTCGCGTGATTATTGCAGAGCAATTCTACCGGGCCTGGACAATCACTACCGGTCATCCGTATCACCGTGCATGAAGGTCTGGTGCCTCTACTGTATGATGATATCTCAATTTATGATAAACAACGACTTGCGGGCGAATGAGAGAATCTGCTGGAGATCCGGAATTCGATTTTTTGGAGGGTGCCGGCCGGGGCACCGCATGATAGCGCGTGCGGTACATGCATACGGTAATATGCCGGGTCTGACGGCGGGAGGCCTGCCATTGTGACGACCCCGGACGCGTCTGTTTATCTTGCCTCATTGTCGCCACGACGGCAGGAACTGTTGCAGCAAATCGGTGTCTCCTACGAACTGTTACCGGTTAATGTGGATGAAACGCCCGCTGATGATGAAAGTGCGGAAGACTATGTACAGCGTCTTGCCCTGGCAAAGGCGCGTGCAGGCTGGTCTTCTCTCGCGGGAAAGAAACGCCTGCCCGTGCTCGGTGCGGATACAGTGGTTTTTGCAAACGGAGCCCTCATGGGTAAACCTCGTGACCGTCAGCAGGCAAATGCTATGTTACAGGCATTATCCGGTTCCACTCACGAGGTACTGACTGCTGTTGCGCTTGCCTTCGAGCGCAGCCTGGTTCGTTTAAATATCAGTCGTGTGACATTTCGCACGCTGTCATTGTCTGAATGTGAAGCATATTGGGATACAGGTGAACCGGCAGACAAGGCAGGCGCCTATGCCATTCAGGGTCTTGGTGCCGCCTTTATAACGCACCTTGAAGGCAGTTATTCGGGCGTGATGGGCCTGCCCTTGTTTGAGACGGCCGAATTGTTACAGGAGTCCGGAATCAGGCTTCTGAACCCGGCATAAATCAAGGACAGCGCACTGGGTTGTGCTGACAGAAAACATGAGTGAAGAAATTCTAATCAATGTTACACCCAGGGAAACACGGGTTGCCCTGGTGGAAAACGGTGTCCTGCAGGAAATATTTATTGAGCGGACCCGGCGTCGCGGGCTGGTTGGAAATATATACAAGGGTCGGGTGTGCCGGGTATTACCGGGCATGCAGGCTGCATTTGTGGATATTGGCCTGGACCGCGCCGCTTTTCTGCATGCATCGGATATAGAGCCCCGTGATAACGGTGCAGATGAGTCCGCTACAGGCAGTGACATCAGTCAGCTGCTGTATGAAGGACAGGAGATATCCGTCCAGGTTATAAAAGATCCTATGGGTACAAAGGGTGCCCGGTTGACAACGCAAATCACGATACCTTCGCGTTACATGGTGTTCGTCCCTTTAGCCAGAAATGTTGGTATCTCACAGAAAATCGAGGACGAGGCAGAGCGGGTTCGTCTCAGGGACATAATCGGGTTGTTTATGGCGGAGCAGGATGATGGTGGATACATCGCACGCACCGCAGCGGAGGGGGCCAGTGCCGAGGCACTGCGTGCCGATATGATGTTTCTGCGCAAGCTCTGGCAGTCTATCAGTGAAACGGAAGGCACTACAGAACCCGGGGCAGTCATCTATGAAGATTTGCCGCTCTCCATTCGTGTCATGCGGGATATGCTTGATGACCAGATAGAGAGGGTGCGCATTGATTCACGCGAGAGTTACCAGCGTGTAGAGGATTTCTGTGCCCGGTTCATGCCTGATTTGAAAACACAGGTTGAATATTATCCGGGTGAGCGTCCGATTTTTGATATTTACGCTGTAGAAGATGAAATCCATAAAGCGCTGGAGCGCAAGGTCCAGCTAAAGTCGGGCGGCTACCTGATTATTGACCAGACCGAAGCGATGACGACCGCAGATGTGAACACCGGTGGTTATGTCGGGCATCGCAACCTGGAAGAGACAATTTTCAAGACCAATCTCGAGGCTGCACAGGCAATTGCCCGTCAATTAAGGCTCAGGAACCTGGGTGGCATCATCATTATCGATTTTATTGATATGTCTCAGGAGGAACACAAGCGGCAGGTGCTGCGTACCCTGGAGAAGTTCCTGGCAAAGGACCATGCCAAGACACATATCAGCGAAGTTTCTTCACTCGGGCTGGTCGAGATGACACGCAAGCGTACCCGTGAGAGCCTGGAACATATTTTGTGTGAGGCCTGTCCGACCTGCGGCGGCAGGGCTTCAATCAAAACCCCCGAGACGGCGTGCTACGAGATTTTCCGTGAAATTCTGCGTGAGTCGCGCCAGTATGACGCACAGGAATTACTGGTGCTTGCCTCGCAGGAGGTTATCGATCTGTTGCTGGATGAGGAATCTGCAAGCCTGGCCGAGCTGGAGGCATTCATAGGAAAGCCGATCAAGTTCCAGGTGGAGTCACTCTATACGCAGGAACAATATGATGTTGTTCCACGCTAGCTTCCTGACGATATTTCACTGCACAGCTTAAGTTTCTGGCAGCATGTTAAGACATTTCGTTCGCGCCCACTGGCTGTTGTTTGTTTCGCTGTTGTTTCTGACGGCCGTTGTCCTGACGGCCGCACGTTTATGGGTGCCTACGCTGGGCAACTACCACCATGAAGTGGAAGCGGCTGCCAGCAAGGCATTGAAC
>DAOVYA010000024.1 GCA_030635865.1 Gammaproteobacteria bacterium
ACCGTCAATCATGTCGTCGGTGAACACGCCACCCGCGGTCAGGAACTTGCGGTCCTTGTCGAGGGCTTCCAGCGCTTCATCCAGCGAACTACAGACCGTTGGAATCTTGACTTCTTCTTCCGGCGGCAGGTCATACAGATCCTTGTCCATCGGCGCACCCGGATCGATCTTGTTCTTGATGCCGTCCAGGCCGGCCATCAGCATGGAGGCGAAACACAGGTACGGGTTACCAGAGGAATCAGGGAAGCGCACCTCGACGCGACGCCCCTTGGGATTGGACTCGAACGGGATACGCACGGACGCAGAACGATTACGTGCCGAGTAGGCCAGGAACGTTGGTGCCTCAAAACCCGGGACCAGTCGTTTGTAACTGTTGGTACTGGCATTGGTAAAGGCGTTCAGCGCCCTGGCATGTTTGAAGATACCGCCAATGTAGTAAAGCGCCTGCTGCGAGAGACCACCGTACTTGTTACCGGTGAATATATTCTTGCCGTTCTTGGCCAGAGACTGGTGAACGTGCATACCGTTGCCGTTATCGCCAACAAGCGGCTTCGGCATGAAAGTGGCGGTCTTGCCATAGCCGTGGGCCACGTTCATCACACAATATTTCAGAATCTGGTTCATGTCAGCACGGCTTACCAGCGTATCGAACCGGGTACCGATTTCACACTGGCCGGCAGTCGCCACCTCATGGTGGTGTACCTCGACGGGTACGCCCATTTCCTCCATGGCAAGACACATTGCACCACGCAGATCATGCAGTGAATCGACTGGCGGGACCGGGAAGTAACCGCCCTTGATGCCCGGACGGTGTCCGATGTTGCCGTCTTCGTAAACACGTTCCGTATTCCAGGATGCTTCTTCGGAATCGACCTTGCAGAAGGAACCGCTCATGTCGGCACCCCAGCGCACATCGTCCAGTACGAAAAATTCCGGCTCCGGACCAAAGTAGGCTGTGTCGGCAATCTTGGTTGATTTCAGGTAGGCCTCGGCACGCTTGGCAATGGAGCGCGGATCGCGTTCATAACCCTTCATCGTGGTGGGTTCGAGGATGTCACAGCGCAGGTTCATGGTCGGCTCATCACTGAACAGGTCCATCACGGCTGTTGTGGAATCCGGCATCAGGACCATGTCGGACTCATTGATGCCCTTCCAGCCGGCGATACTGGAACCATCAAACATCTTGCCGGACTTGAAAAAGTCGGCATTCACCACACTGGCGGGAATAGTTACATGTTGTTCTTTACCGATGGTATCGGTGAAACGCATGTCAACGTACTTGACATCGTTGTCCTTCATCATCTTCATTACTTTGGTTGCAGACATTCCAACTTCCTCCAATTCATCTAGCGCATAGCGCAAAAAACTCGCAAACCACCATCAGCAGGATGACGGCACACTCAAAAAAAACCGTGAATCTTTAAATAAAGGAGCACGAATTATGCCATGACAGGCTTTACAGGCAACTGCCGGCATTTCAGGTGGCTACACAGGCGAGCCACGGCACCTTATGCACCATATCAGGGCGTAATAAGGGAATACGCACCATTATAGTGCCTATTCCGTGCGAAAATTGACGGTTACGCCACCAACATCGTCCGCCCGGCGTGCGGCCGTGCGGATACGCTCTGTTAGCACGGCCATACTCCCCGCATCCATGCCATCCGGCTTCATAAAGATGTCCACGTGCACCTTGCCACCCAGGTAGTGCAGCATCACCTGGTCGATACCCGGCCCCAGATCAAGGCCCTGCCATTGCTGTTCCAGGCGTTTCAGAATTTCATCCCTTAACGGCAAACGCCTGCAGGGTGAGGTAAGCTCATCATCTTCGGGATCAATATGCACGGTCACATCCGAGATGTCTTCCATCTGCTCAATAAGCACCGCACGCACCTGCTCCCCGATCTGATGGCCTTCGGACACGCTTAACGCCGGATCAACCAGGATATGCACATCGGCCAACGCGTCTGCACCACTGCGCCGGGTGCGCAACATGTGCAAGGCCTGCACACCGTGCACACCCTTGATGTACTTGCGTATCGCTTCCACCTGCTCATCTTCGAGCGAGGTGTCGATCAATTCCTCCAGGCTTTTCCATAACAGGTCCCAGCCAATCTTTGCGATCATCAGGGCAACCGCAACCGCTGCAATAGCATCGAGATATGGATAACCCGCCATTGCACCGCCAATACCAATCACCACAACAATTGAAGAAATGGCATCGCTGCGACTGTGCCAGGCATTTGCATGCAACATTTTCGAACGCAACCGGCGTGCCACCCTGACCGTATATTGATAAATCGCTTCCTTGGATAAAACGGATATCAGGGCAACCACCAGCGCAAGGGTACCGGGATGCATCAGCAGTTCCGGTTCCAGCATACGGCGCACTGCGTCATAGCTGATTCCAATAGCGACAACGATCAGGGCCGCGCCAAGAGCGACGGTAGCAACCGTCTCGATCCGGCCATGGCCATAGGGATGCTCGGCATCTGCTACCCGATGTGAATGTTTTGCAGCAAACAGGACCAGAAAGTCCGTTGCCAGATCCGAGAGGGAATGTACGCCGTCTGCGACCAGCGCCTGGGAACCGGCAGACACCCCGATCACGATCTTGACAACACCCAGCAGCAAATCAACGAGGGCGCCAACCAGTGTCACCTTACGCACTTCCTGGTAACGCGCGTCCAGCGGGTCGGGCAGGTGGGTATGACTCATGATTCAGTTAAACCGTGTTTCCAATTCGGATAGTAATGGTAATTTCATTATCCTGCTCATCAATACTACAAACTTCATGGCCCCACATACGGCACCAGGCCGGTATGTCATGCACGACGCCCGGGTCCGTGCACAACACCTCAACCAGCTCGCCTGGCTGTAAATCAGCCACGCTGTCCTGTGTTCGTATCACCGGCAATGGGCAAAGCAGATTACGCGCATCAATGACAGTAGAATTCATAGATACCAGTCTGCCGGTATCTGTTCGGTTTGCATCGGCACAACTGCCATGGTTTGCATGACGCCCTTGTCATGCACTTCAACCGTCACCAGCTCCGCATCACGCCCCTGGCCAAAGCGTGCCGTCAGACGCGCGGCCAGTTCGAGGTCATCCATCTTGATATCTTCACCATCCAGCAACACCAGCGGACCGGTATGACTACTGGAAACCATGTGTGTAAAACGCTTGCGATAACCTTCCAGAAAGCGGTTTTCACCTTCTTCCCGACCGACAATGATTTTAAAATTCGGGCGCGGCCGCAAATGTCGACCAACTTTTAACAGCATGATGTCATCCAGGTCATATTCGCGCTTGCCGCGGGTGCTCCACAGGTCGGACAGCTTGACGGAATACTGCTTGTCTGTGAGGAAACAGCAACCACCGGCCGGTTGTGCATAGTCTTCGAAACCAAATTGCTTCGCCAGGGCCATCTGTGGCTTACGTGAACGGCCGCTGAATGCATACAGCCTGTCGCGATCCAGCCAGCCTTCTTTCTCGGCTAATGTGGCTGGTAAATTCCGTGCACACAAGGGGCGTACCAGGCGATCTTCGGCACCGGAATCACGCGCAACCACCGGCATTGTATCCTTGCGTTGCGACATCGGGCGTTGCCCAATCACCTCACCGGTAATAATAAAATCAAAACCATTCGCATCGATCCACTCACGCGCCTTGTTGACCATGAATATCTTGCAATCAAGACACGGATTAAGGTTAGCCCCGTAACCGTGTTTCGGATTGATCACGACATCCTTGTATTCATCAATAATGTCTATTATATGCAGCTTGATACCCAGCTGCTCGGCCGACCAGAGTGCATTATTACGCTTTGGGCGAGCCCGGTCCTTTTTACGAATCGCGTGTGTGTGTCCTTCAACACAAAAACCGGTAAAAAAGTTGATGCCCTCGACATGCACACCCTGTTCCATTACAGCACGCGCAGCCAGCAACGAATCGAGTCCGCCCGAAATCAGTGCTACCGCTTTACGCTGCTGCGTCATGTGAATAAAAAACCGGTGATGTAATACGCGTGCAATTCTACCCCATGCGAGGCAAAGTTAGACAAAAAGCACAGAGGAATCAGTGTTTTTCAGGTGTGCCGGGGAGAGGGACCAGGTTTCCTTCGGCACACACCTGCTGATAACAGCGCCGACTACCGGTGTCCTGCCAGAGGTCCATCGCCTGCAGTGGTGTCAGTATGCTCTGCCCACCTGTATCGCGCATGGCGTGCAGGATGTCCATCAGCACAATAAAGGCCTCTGACAAGCGCTGATAAACGGCGGACCAACTGCGGTCCATCACATCAGAGAGTTGCCGGTAGGACGATTGGCCAATGTTTACAAAGTAGCTGATACGCACCAGGCGGCGCTCGGCCAATTGCGGAAACAACCCGGAAAATATCAGGCAATGATCACCGACATCACGCAATTTTTCTGCGCGTTGCTCGCCCTGCAGCGCCTGTGACCTGAGGTAATCCTCAGCCATGATGCGGGCCGTGCATTGCGGCCTGGCGGCGAAACGCATCAGCAGAAACACAAGGTAACTCTCCAGTGTTTCATCCAGGTGGTGATCACAGGCACGTTGCGCCTCCATCACCAATGACTGCCACTGGGCCTGTGCTGTCGGTTCGAGAATCAGCTGTGTCATGCCGTTCCTCCACGGGAATACTGGTATTTTGTCGGCCATCTCCTGATGATGCTTTAGTCTGCAGATACCTGTACGACAACCAGATTTACCATAATGACCGATAAAATGCATGCCGCCAGGCAATCAGGCACCCGTTTGGGGAAATTTACATTACTGCACGTTATACTGAGCGGCTTGCAAGCTGCATAGTCAACCGCGAACAACACAAACCATGCCAGAGGCAGTAAAGACATTTCAGGACCTGGTTCTTGCGCTCCAGACCTTCTGGAGCCGGCAAGGCTGCGCCTTGCTGCAACCGTTTGACATGGAGGTCGGCGCAGGGACCTTTCACCCGGCCACCTTCCTGCGCGCGATCGGGCCTGAACCCTGGCGCACTGCCTACGTTCAACCCTCGCGGCGGCCAACGGACGGGCGTTACGGCAAAAACCCGAACCGGCTGCAGCATTACTACCAGTTCCAGGTGGTGTTGAAACCTTCACCCCTGGAAATCCAGGAACTCTACCTGGATTCGCTGCGTGAACTCGATATCGATCCGCTGGTATACGACGTCCGCTTTGTCGAGGACAACTGGGAATCACCCACCCTGGGTGCCTGGGGACTGGGCTGGGAGGTCTGGCTGAATGGCATGGAAATCACCCAGTTCACCTATTTACAGCAGGTCGGCGGACTCGAATGTCGCCCGGTTACCGGCGAGATTACCTACGGACTGGAACGTATCGCCATGTACCTGCAGGAGGTTGAAAGCGTATTCGACCTGGTGTGGACCGAGGGCCCGGATGGCCCGGTGACCTACCGCGATATATTTCACCAGAATGAAGTCGAAATGTCGGCCTACAATTTTGAACAGGCGGATGTCGATTCATTATTGAACTGGTTCGATGTGTGTGAACGCGAGAGCAGCCGCCTGATTGAAGCCGGCTTGCCGTTACCGGCCTATGAAATGGTACTCAAGGCTTCGCATACCTTTAACCTGCTGGACGCACGCAATGCCATCTCGGTCAGCGAACGCCAGCGCTATATCCTCAGGATCCGCACGCTCTCGCGACAGGTTGCCGAAGCCTATTATGAACGCCGCAAATCGCTTGGTTTCCCGATGCTGGTCAACAAGGATGCAGCGTCATGACCGCGACACGGGACCTGCTGGTCGAAATCGGCACGGAAGAACTGCCACCAAAGGCATTGCTGCGACTGCGTGATGCCTTTCACATCTCCCTGTGCGAACTGCTGGCTGCAAACCACCTGGCACACGGCGATAGCCACGCCTATGCCTCACCACGCAGGCTGGCACTGCTCGTCAGGGATGTGCCGCTTTCCCAGCCGGACCGAGAAGTTGTCAAACGCGGACCCGCGTTGAAAGCCGCTTTTGACGAAGACGGCAATCCAACCAAACCGGCGCAAGGCTTTGCACGCTCCTGCGGGGTTTCAGTGAGTGAACTGGAACTGTTGGAAACCGACAAGGGCACCTGCCTGGGATTGCGTTCCGTTGAAAAAGGCCGAACAGCAGCTGATGTTGTTCCCGGACTCATTGAACAGTCCCTGAAAGGACTGCCGGTGCCGAAGCGCATGCGCTGGGGAAGTTCGGATATAGAGTTCGTGCGGCCATTGCACTGGATAGTACTGCTGCATGGTAATCAGCCGATCAAGGCCAATATCCTTGGTATTGACGCTGACCGCTACAGTCGCGGGCATCGCTTTCACCATAACGAGAACATTGCCATCCCGGAACCGGCCAACTACGTCGAAATACTGGAGACAACAGGCCGGGTCATGGTGGATATGGAGCGACGCCGGGATTCCATTCGCACCCAGGTCATCGAGGCCGGAGAAGCGCTCGGTGGCAGTGCGCATATAGAAGAGAGACTGCTCGATGAAGTCACTGCACTGGTTGAATGGCCGGTTGCCATCACGGGTGGGTTTGACCGGCGCTTTCTTGATGTCCCGTCCGAGGCCCTGATATCGAGCATGCAGGACCACCAGAAATTTTTCCCTGTCATGGACGGCAATGGCCAATTGATGCCGAATTTTATTACCGTTGCCAACATTGCAAGCCACGACCCGGACCAGGTCCAGGCCGGCAATGAGCGTGTTATCCGGGCGCGCCTCGATGACGCCGCGTTTTTCTGGGAACAGGACCGCAAGCATTCGCTGGAAAGCCTCAGTGAACGGCTCGACAGCGTAACCTTTCAGCAGAAGCTTGGGTCGCTCGGCGACAAACAAAGACGCATCGCCGTCACCGCTGCGGTTATCGCAAAATCTCTGGGGCAGGATACTGCACATGCAATCCGGGCGGCTGCGCTGTGCAAGTGTGATCTGTTGACCAGCATGGTACAGGAGTTTCCGGAACTGCAAGGCATCATGGGTTGCTATTACGCAACGCATGATGGTGAGGAAGCAGCCGTTGCCGCCGCCATGGACGAACAGTACCAGCCACGCTTCGCAGGCGATGCACTGCCGACCGGCATCACCGGGCAGGCGCTTGCAATCACAGACCGGCTTGACACGCTTGCCGGTATCTTTGCCCTCGGCAAACCACCTACAGGCGACAAGGACCCGTTTGGCCTGCGCCGTGCAGCACTCGGTGTACTGCGCATCATGATTGAAAAGCAGCTCGACCTCGATTTGCGTGCACTGATTGACCGTACCACTGCAGCATTTCCCGCCGAACTGAATGCCGGAAAAATCAGCACCGATTTATTTTCCTTTATGATGGACCGCCTGCGCGCCTACTATCTAGAGGATGACTATAACCCCGATGAATTCGAAGCAGTGCTGGCCCGACAACCGGTGCGACCACTCGACTTTGACCAGCGCATGCGTGCAGTGCATGCCTTTCGGATGCTGCCTGAATCTGCAAGTCTGGCCGCGGCCAATAAACGCATTCGCAACATTCTGCGCAAGGCCGAAACGGCCATACCGGATACATTTAGTGAAGACCTGCTTAAAGACCCGGCCGAGCAGAAACTCGCCGCCGCTATAGACTCTCTTGAAACAAAAACAGGCACGCTGTTTGAACAGCGTGACTATACCGAGGCACTATGTGAACTGGCGGCCTTGCAAGCACCCGTTGATGCCTTCTTTGACGATGTAATGGTCATGACGGATGACACGGCTCTGCGCGACAACCGACTGGCCCTGTTAAATGTACTTTCCGGGTTGTTCCTGCGTGTCGCGGATATTTCAAAGCTGCAGTCCTGAGAGTCATTTATCAGCCCGGCATCTTCAAGGTAAAAACAAAAACCCTGGTAAAATACGATGGACAACGATGATTCCTACACAAGCATGCTCGAAGCCGTACAGGCTTTCCATGACAAACACGATTTCAAAAATACCGGCGGCGAAGAACTCGCCTACCGCGTGGCATTGATGACCGAGGAACTCGGGGAAATCTCCGCCTGCGTGACCAAGGGAAAAAACACTGAACAACTGGCCGAGGAGTGTGCCGATCTTTTGATACTGTTAATCGGTACCGCGATCTCCGCGGACTTTGACCTCAGGCAAGCCTTCTGTGCCAAGATGAAAAAGATAGAAAACCGTGAATCCCGCATGATCAATGGCCGTATCCGGGTATCCGAGTTCAGAGACGTGGAATGAAACTTGTAATCCTCGACCGCGATGGCGTCATCAATGAAGATTCCGATGACTACATCAAGTCACCGGCCGAGTGGAAACCGATTCGCGGTTCCCTCGAAGCCATCGCGCGACTGCACCGGGCCGGCTGGCGCATCGTGGTGGCAACCAACCAGTCCGGCATAGCACGCAAGCTGTTTGACCTCGACTCCCTGGCGCGCATACACGAAACCATGCAGCGGCAGGTGCGCGATGCCGGCGGCATGATCGATGCGGTGTTCTTTTGCCCGCATGGACCGGATGACCACTGTGACTGCCGCAAGCCTGAGCCCGGTATGCTGCGCGACATCGCCAGGCGCCTGCATATAGAACTGACAGGTGTGCCGGCTGTCGGTGACTCCCTGCGCGATATCCAGGCCGCGCAGGCCGCCGGCGCCAGCCCGATACTGGTGAAGACCGGCAAGGGCAGCATCACTGTCAATAATCCCGGATTCGATAAAACCGTACCGGTCTTCAATGACCTCTATAGTGCCGTTGATAGTCTTTTGAAAGGGTTGTAATCAGGCTATGGCCGATGATCCCCCTTACATTATTCTCTGGCTGCGCTCACTGGCCTTCTGGGTCGTGTTCCCGGCTTCCATCGTACTGTTTGCCACCCTGCTGCTGTTTACGGCACCCTTCACACTGCAGACACGCTGGTCACTGCTCCAGTTCTGGGTCCACTTTATTCTCTGGTGGCTGAAAGTGACCTGCAGGCTTACTCACCAGGTACAGGGTGAAGAGCACATCGGTAATGAAGCCGGTATCGTGTTTGCCAAGCACCAGTCGACCTGGGAGACCATTGCCCTGCAGGAAATTTTTCCCTTACAGGTGTGGGTCGCGAAACGCGAACTGATGTGGGTCCCGTTTTTTGGCTGGGGACTGGCACTGATGAAATGCATCCACATCAAGCGCGGCACCGGCCACGCGGCTGTCCGTGAACTGGTGACCCAGGGCCGGGCAAGACTCGAGAACGGCAACTGGATTGTGATCTTTCCGGAAGGCACACGCATCCCGGCAGGACAGAAAGGCCGCTACCGTGTCGGCGGTGCCGTGCTTGCCGAGCAGACGGGTTATCCGATTGTGCCCGTTGCACACAATGCAGGCGAGTACTGGCCACGCCGCAGTTTCATCAAGCACCCGGGCGTCATCCAGGTACGCATCGGCGAACCGATCTCGCCGCAGGGAAAATCAGCCCAGCAAATTCTCGATGAAGCCGCTGGCTGGATAGAAGACCGCATGGCGGAAATTACGACATTGAAATAACGGTGCTTGCCAAAAACTGTATATAGAAAAAACCAATCTCTCGCAGAGGCGCAAAGGCGCCAAGAAAAACAAAAACTGTGAATGCCTGCTATCGCCGTCGTTCCAAGACATTCAATGATTTACTGACTGTTACAGGTCTAATCATTCATAAGAACACCTGTACCGTCTTCAGGAGATTGCTTCGCTATGCTTTCAATGGCAGGGTACATTATTAGAGTATAATATATATTTACAGAATGTAATATTATTATTTATAATATAAACAGTAAGTTGAAAATATTTATGGTTTACGCTATGAAGCATTTTCCATTGTCATGCCTTTACAGCGTGAAGCAAGAAATAATCGCTCTTGCGAAGCGCTCCTACACAATCATCAGGATTTTCTCTGCGCCCTGGCGCCTCTGCGTGAGATCAGGTTTTGTCTATACCCTTATGAATTACACCAGGCACAAGATACCCGCCCGGCGATCTGCGCAAGGAAGCGTGTTACGAATAAATGCTAGATATCGAGGTTGGAGACCGACAGGGCGTTCTGCTCGATGAAATCACGGCGCGGTTCAACCTGGTCGCCCATCAGGGTGGTAAAGATGTCATCAGCACCCACAGCATCTTCGATCTGCACCTGCAACAACCGGCGGTTCTCCGGATCCAGCGTGGTTTCCCAGAGCTGCTCGGGATTCATTTCACCCAAGCCCTTGTAACGCTGGATGTACTGGCCACGCTTGGCCTCATCCAGCAACCAGCTCAACGCTTGTTTGAACGTGTTGACGTCTTCACGGCGCTCACCGCGTTGTACATAGGCACCCGTGCTCAGCAGACCGTCCAGTTGTTTGCCCAGCACCGTCATGCGCTGGTATTCGGCACTGGCAAAAAATTCGTGGCTGATGTTTTGCTCCGTTGAGACGATGCCATGTGTCCACTTGCTTATCGTTGCAGTAAATCCAGGGGCATCCTCGCTCGAGACAAATTCGGCCTGGTAGCGCTGACCGCTGTTCAAGCCGGCATTCATCCGCTTTTCCAGCTGCTGGAACCAGGCCGTCATGGCTTCATGGTCTTGTAGTTCAGCCTCACCGAGAGCCGGCATATAAATCATCTTTTCCAGGACATCCGGATCATAGCGTCTGGCCAGTCGACGAATCGAGGCCATGACCGTCATGTAGTCGTTTGACAGGGCCTCCAGTGCTGTGCCACTCAAGGGCGGCGCCTCCGGGTTTACATAGAGTTGCGATTTGTCGATAGCCGCTGACAAGAGCAGGGCGTTCAACGCAGAATCATCCTTAACATATTGTTCTTGCTTACCTTTTTTAATCTTATACAGGGGTGGCTGGGCAATATACACATAACCGCGCTCGATCAGTTCCGGCATCTGGCGGTAGAAAAATGTCAGCAACAGGGTACGAATATGGGAGCCGTCGACATCGGCATCGGTCATGATAATAATGCGGTGATAACGTAGCTTGTCGGCGTTGAATTCCTCGCGCCCGATGCCGCAGCCGAGTGCGGTAATCAGTGTGCCAACCTCGACCGATGAAAGCATCTTGTCAAAGCGCGCCTTCTCGACATTCAGGATCTTGCCCTTCAGCGGTAGAATGGCCTGTGTGCGGCGATCACGGCCCTGCTTGGCGGAACCGCCGGCAGAATCACCCTCCACCAGGAATAGCTCGGACAAGGCCGGATCGCGTTCCTGGCAGTCGGCCAGCTTGCCGGGCAGGCCCGCGATATCCAGCGCACCCTTGCGGCGTGTCATTTCGCGCGCCTTGCGGGCCGCCTCGCGGGCACGGGCCGCATCAATAATCTTCGAAGTAATCGCCTTGGCCTCGGCCGGGTTTTCCAGCAGGTAGTTCTGAAATTGTTCACCAACCGTGGACTCGACTATCCCCTTGATCTCGGATGAGACCAGCTTGTCCTTGGTCTGCGAGGAAAACTTCGGGTCCGGCGCCTTGACCGACAACACCGCCGTCAGGCCCTCGCGTGCATCATCACCGGTGGCCGCTACCTTGGCCTTGCGCATCATGCCTTCCTTCTCCATGTACTGGTTCAGTGTCCGTGTCAGGGCGCCACGGAAACCGGCCAGGTGGGCCCCTCCATCGCGCTGCGGTATGTTATTGGTAAAGCAAAAAATGTTTTCCTGGTAGGAGTCATTCCACTGCATGGCCAGCTCGACGCCTACGTCATCTTTCATACCGGAAAAGTAAAACACGGTCGGATGCAATGGCGTCTTCTTGCGATTCAGGTGTTCAACAAAGGCCTGGATTCCGCCTTCATA
>DAOVYA010000179.1 GCA_030635865.1 Gammaproteobacteria bacterium
ATTTAATGGTATTCGGGAGGTCCTTGTATGTCTCCCGTAACGCGTCGATGAGATGTGAAATGGCGCTGGCGGCCATTTCGTGGTTGAGTTCGCTCATGCGACCGCGTACTTCCTTTTCCCACTTTGGGGCCTCACGCAGCATCTTGCTTAACTGCTCCCGCAACTCCCCGGTATCCTGCTCAATGCGTTTGCGCTTTTTTTCGGGCAGCTTTTCAAAGTCCTCCTGGCTGAGGACCTCGTCTTTACTCACCGGCGCCAGTGTAAAACCGGTCGGTGTGTGAATAAGGGCGATCCGCTTTTGTTCGGCGTTTGCCTGGATCTCTTTCAGTGCCTGTTCCTTTCGCTCGCTGAGTTCCTCCTCGATTGCCTGTGAGCGAGTGCGGTACTCGTTACTTTCAAAGATCGTGGGAATGGCGGCATGCAGGTCCTCGACAAGTTGTTCCATGTCGCGCTCCAGTTCCACGCCACGCCCGGGAGGCATGCGCAGCATGCGCGGCTCATGGGGTTGTTGAAAATTGTTGACGTAGCACCAGTCCGGCGGGAGTGGCTCGGTCTTTGCCTGCTCAATGGCGTAACTCTGTACCAGCGCATGTTTGCCAATGCCGGTCGGGCCCAGTGCAAAAATGTTATAGCCCTTGTGCCGGATGCCAATGCCGAACCTGACTGCATCGACTGCCCGTGGCTGGCCGATGATTTCACTCAGGTCCTCCAGTTCCGCCGTGGTCCTGAAGTCAAACTGCGATGGATCGCAGCTCTGGTACAGGGCGTCAGGTTTCAGTTGTGTGATGGTCATCCTGGTGTGATCAGAACCTTAAGAAAGTGAAAAGACCGGTTGTGGCAAGAGCGTACGACTCTTCAGGCGCCGGGAACACTCCCTGTTGTGGCGTCAGCGGGATTTGCGCAACTGGTTCCGGCACCTCCGGGGGCTGCCGGGTGGAATTTTCCGGCGGAATTTCCAGTTCAGCGTTCATTATGACTTTGTCGGGCTCCATTGTTCAGCAATTGCAAATTTATTGTCTGCGTGATGCGTCGTGCCTTCATTGATCCCGGTCAATACAGGTTAACATGGAGTTTGTTATTTTTCGACAGAGCGAAACCGGCTAACATGGACGAGTTGGCTCCGTTATTGTTTCTTGCGTCAGTGCCAGTGAATGCACCACTTCCTCAAGAGATCCGGTGTCATGGAAAACAGCATGCTGACGGGTATAGGGCAGCCCGTTATCTATCATTTTACGCAAGCGCTCGAGATGTGGCTGCGCTGTCACCGAATCGGTGAATGGCGAGATCACTTCCAGTGTCCTGAGGGCGATATTACGCAACGGTTCGATATCTCCTTTTTCACTGACGATAAACTGTGCGTCGATCCCGAATCTCGAGGCAATGAAGCAGTTATCTTTCAGTGACCACCACGAGAGTGGCTGCAGTGGTTTGTCACCTTCATGCCCATTCCGGGCTTCTCGCAGAAACAAGGCAAGCCCCTGGATAAATACGGCGAGACTGATCGCTTCGGAAACCGTGGGTTGGGCGTCCATAACCCGGACTTCCAGGGTGCCAAGGTGCGGCCGGGGACGAATATGCCAGTGTATGTCATTGATCCCTTCAATGACCCTGGCATGCTGCATGGTGCTGAAAAAGTGTTCGAATGCTTTCCAGTCGGCGAAGTCGGGGGGGACGTCATAATTGCGGCTTGATGCCAGGATGCGGTGCCGGTATGCGGCGAAGCCGGTATCATGGCCATGCCAGAAAGGCGAGTTTGCCGACAGGGCGATCAGCAGGGGAAGATAGACCTTGAGTTCGTGCATGAGCCTGATGGCCTCATCTCCTGAAGGCATGCCCATATGAACGTGTGTTGCAAAGGTTATCTGGTTGTGAATCAAAAGACCTGAGGCCCTTTCCATGGACTGGTAACGTGGCCGCGGTGTGATGGCGGCCAGTCGTTTGCAGAAGGGATGTGTGCCGGCCCCGCACAGCCGCATTCCAAGATCATCACACCGGGCGAGAAGCTCTGAAACCAGGGATTGCATGTGGTGTTCCAGTTCCGCGATGTCCTTGCATGGTCTGGAAGCGACTTCGATCGTGTTCTGAATCATCTCCGGTTTGATATTGACACTTCCCGGGTACAGCTCCATGAGCGGCAAAATGCCGTCGACCAGGTCCATGGTCTGTTTATCGACCAGCTGAAACTCCATCTCCATTCCAACCGTGAATCCGTCGGAGGGGTGGAATGCAATGCTCATTTCCCTGGTTCCGGGTATTCGAAAACGGCGTCTCGTACAACCTGGTCGAAGAAGGCGGCCCCTACACGAAGCACGCCTTCGTCAATATCAAAAGACGGACTGTGGAGGGGGATGTACTTCATATTATCCGACCGGGCACCGAAGCGGACATAGCAACCGGGAATACGTTCCAGGTAGTATGAAAAATCCTCGGCACCCATGCTGGGGTGGTCCAGCTGCATCAGGCCTTTTTCCCCGACCACGCTGCGGGCGGCACGATATGCGAGTTGAGCTTCGCGACTGGTATTGACAACGGGTGGATAGCCTTCATCTATCTGAACATCCAGCGATACATTGTGCAGTTCCCCAAGGCCCCGCGCCATGCGCCTGATCCCTTCATGAATGTGGTCGCGAACGTCCGGCAGTGTGGTGCGGATACTGCCTTCCAGCGTTGCGGTTTCTGCGATTACATTGGGTGCCGTGCCGGCTTCGACCCTGCCGATGGTGACCACCGAGGGATGCACCGGATCTACTTCCCGGGAAACAAGGGTTTGCAATGCCGTGATCAACAGGCCGGTAGTTACCACTGCATCCGCTGCCTCATGGGGCCGTGCACCGTGTCCACCTTTGCCGCGAACATGAATGGAGAATCGATCGGACTGTGCCGTGATGACGCCATCGGCAACCATCATCTCGCCGACCCGATAGTGATGTGTTACATGACCGCCAAAGATTGCAGTGATATCATCAAGCGCACCGGAAGCGAGTACCGTTCGCGCGCCGCCACCCCTTTCTTCAGCCGGCTGGAAAACAAAACAAATATTGATATCCGGAGGCGACTCACTTAACAAGTATGCCGCGCCCAGTACCATCGACATGTGGGCATCATGTCCGCACGCGTGCATTTTGCCATCGATGGTTGATGCAAAAGGCAGATCCGTATTTTCAGCACCGGGCAATGCGTCCATATCGGCACGCAGGGCAATGGTTGGCCTGTCGTTTCCCGTGTACAGCTTCCCGATAACACCGGTTCCCTTGCCACCGTATTCGCAGGGAATCCCGATGGTACCCAGTTCCCTGATGATTAATTCAGCCGTATGTTCCTCTTCGAAAGCCAGTTCAGGATGCCGGTGAAAAGATCGCCGTAGCTCAACCATACGGTCGAAAACCGGTTCCGGAACAGCTTGCAGATCCATTTGCATATCCTCCACCTGCAGAATTACGCAGAACTTTCACGTATAAAATGAGAACCTTATCTTTTGATTTTAGGGTAATAAATGCAGGTGTACATGACGACGATCAAGTAAAGCGCAGGTGATGGAGTCTAAAATCAATATACAAAACAGCAGATAATGGTTATTTTATTTCCTGTTACCGAGGTATGAAGCGAATGGCAAAACAGCCCATGCCCGATAAAGCCGGGCCCTCCTTCAACCCGTGGCAGACGCCACTGCCCTTATGGCGTTATATCGTCTGGATCCTGGTGCTGCTGGCCTTCTCCTGGTTCTGGTTTAGTGTTGGCCAGGTACCGGAGCGCCAGGACCTGGCGTACAGCGAGTTCAAGGATCGTGTTCGCGCGGAAGAGGTGGCGAGTGTGGTCTTCAAGGGGCAGACGGTGCTTGGTGAATTCCGCGGTGCAATCAGGCAGGAGCCGGCTGCTCCGGTGAGAGGGCGCGTGCAGGAGTCAGCAGTATCGGTAATGTTCACAACAACCTTGCCGCCGGTGGACGATCCCGACCTGATCCCGTTACTGGAAAAACACGGTGTCGAGGTACGTGCCGAGACGGAACAGATGTCCTGGTGGGCGAGCGCACTGATCAATCTGTTGCCGTGGCTGCTGATTATCGGTCTGTTTTTTTACGTTTCCCGCAAGATGCAGGAACGCATACTGGGTGGCGGGCCGGGAGAGGTATTCGGGTTCGGAAAGTCAAAGGCCAGGCGTTTTCGCAGGGGCAGCATGGAAATCGGTTTTGATGACGTTGCCGGCCTGGAGAACGCCAAACGCGACCTGCACGAGATTATCGATTTTCTCAAGGACCCCGAACGATTTCGCAAGCTGGGCGCAAAGATCCCCAAGGGCATCCTGCTCATGGGGCCACCCGGGACCGGCAAGACTCTACTGGCTAAAGCGGTTGCGGGCGAGGCCGAGGTGCCGTTCTACAGCATCAGTGGCTCCGAGTTCATCGAGATGTTTGTGGGTGTGGGCGCTTCGCGTGTGCGTGACATGTTCGATAGCGCCAAGAAAGAAGCGCCCGCTA
>DAOVYA010000219.1 GCA_030635865.1 Gammaproteobacteria bacterium
GCCATTTAAATTGGCCGTAATAATGCGCATGTTTTTCCCCGTTTCAATTCGGCGTGTATGATAACGGTCCCGGACGCCCATAACGACAGCTATCAACACATGAAAGACTACCAACACGAATTTATCGACTTCGCCATTACTGCCGGGGTGCTGCGCTTTGGCGACTTCACCCTGAAATCCGGGCGCACCAGCCCGTATTTCTTCAATGCCGGGCTATTCAATAGTGGCGAGCAACTGGCACGGCTCGGGCGCTTCTATGCACAGGCCATTACCGGCAGCGGAATCGGTTTTGACGTCCTGTTTGGCCCGGCCTACAAGGGCATCCCGCTGGCAGCGGCAGCCAGCATTGCACTGGCCGACCATCACCAGCGCAATGTGCCCTGGTGCTTTAACCGCAAGGAGGCCAAGGACCACGGTGAAGGCGGCAACCTGGTCGGTGCCGGTTTAAAGGGCCGGGTACTCATCATCGATGACGTCATCACTGCCGGCACCGCCATTCGTGAAGCCGTGGAGATCATTCAAAATGCCGGTGCAAGCCTGGGTGGCGTCATCATCGCGCTTGATCGCCAGGAACGCGGCCAGGGCGATCGCTCTGCCATCCAGGAAGTCGAACAGACACACGGCATCAACGTCATCAGCATTATTAAACTGGAACACCTGCTGGCATACCTGCAGGACAAGCCGGGGCACGAACAGGATGTTGCGAAGATCCAGGCCTACCGGGAGCAGTACGGCGTATCCTGATACCACGCAATAAAAAATGGAACGTGTACTTTTTTGTAAATCACTTCAAATAAATGTCTGGAAACCCCGGTGGCAAAAATTAACACCTGCGTTGCGTCCACCGGTTGAACCTGTTGCCCTTATCGGGCGTTTAACTGCTGCTTATACAATCAATGACTTAACGACAACAACCGACCCAAAGAGACGCCCAGCGTAGATTTTTTTGTCTATACCGGCTCTTAATGGCCAGCAGGGGCTCACCGCGGACACCCCGACAGATCAATCACCTTGAATTCATGTAAGATAAATCCGCCTGACGAGTAGTAGTTTGCTTCTCATTTTGGAGTCATTCAACGACTGGAGTATCAACATCAAATCGCTCACCCACCTGCATAACAATACCGGTTAAAAAAGGCGTCTATGGATAACTTCGAAACGACAGGCTTAAGATCAGAGCGGGAGGTCATCAAGTCTATCGTTCTCATCGGCAACCACCTCCCCCGGCAGTGTGGTATCGCCACGTTCACCACCCACCTGCTTGAATCTATTGCCTTGAATGCACCGGACAAGGACTGTTGGGCGATCGCGATGAACGACCGGCCAGAGGGCTATTCCTACCCGCCACAGGTGCGTTTTGAGATCAACCAGAACCAACTGAACGAATACAGCCTGGCGGCCGACTTATGCAACCTTAACCAGGTGGGTGTGGTCTGTCTCCAGCATGAATATGGTATTTTCGGTGGCAAGCGGGGCAGCTTTATCATCGACCTGTTGCGTGATTTAAATATGCCGGTCGTAACAACTCTGCACACGATCCTGAAAGAGCCGAACCTTCAGGATCGGCACATCATGATGCAACTTGCCGAGTTCTCTGACCGGCTGGTAGTAATGAGTGAACGCTCAGTCGAATTCCTGCGCGATATCTACCAGGTACCGGAAGAGAAGATCGTCCTCATCCACCACGGCATTCCTGATGTGCCGTTTGTCGAATCCGATGCCTACAAGGACAAGTTCGGCGTAGCCGGAAAGAAGGTCATCCTGACCTTTGGGCTGCTGTCGCCGGGCAAGGGTATTGAGGTGGTCATCGATGCCCTGCCGGAAATCGTGAAGGCCCACCCGGAAGTCATTTATATGGTGGTCGGCGCCACTCATCCGCACCTTAAAATGGAACAGGGAGAGGATTACAGAAACAGCCTTTACCTGCGCGCAAAAGAACTCGGCGTTTCAGACTACATCATTTTTCATGATCGTTTCGTTGCCGACGAAGACCTGCTGGAGTTTATTGGTGCGGCGGATATTTATGTCACTCCATACCAGAACGAGGCGCAGATTGTTTCCGGTACGCTCGCCTATGCGCTTGGGATGGGCAAAGCCGTAATATCCACACCCTACTGGCACGCCCAGGAGTTGCTCGCTGATGACCGGGGCAGGCTGGTTCCGTTCCGGGATCAGTCCGCCCTGGCACGGGAAGTCATTGACCTCCTGGATCATCCCGATGAGTGTCGCGCCATACAGGAGAGGGCCTACAACTACTGCCGCAAAATGGTCTGGAGTAATGTAGGCCGGCGCTATCTTGACACCTTCGCAGAAGCCAAACGCCAGCGATTGCGGAAGAACATACCCGAGCGCCGACTGGAGACCCTCGGAGACCGCCAGCAACGGCTGCCTGAGATCAAGCTGGACTATTTACGCCGAATGACCGATGACACAGGTATGTTGCAACATGCCAGGTACACGATCCCGGACCGGGCACACGGCTATTGCGTGGACGATAATGCCCGCGCATTGATCGTCACCGTCACGCTCCAGGACTTCCATCATCTGGATTCAGCACTGAGCGGCCTTGCCGCCACTTATCTGGGTTTTCTGGGCGACGCATTCAATGCTCAGACCGGCCGCTTCCGCAACTTCATGTCCTATGATCGCCGCTGGCTTGAGGAAACAGGTTCGGAGGACTCCCACGGTCGCGCAGTGTGGGGGCTGGGCGTTGCTGTAGCGTTGGGTCGGGAAAAGGGACAGGTGGTTTTTGCGGTTGATCTGTTTCATCGTGCACTGGATGCCGTGGAGCATTTTACCTTCCCGCGGGCGATCGCCTTCGCCATCATTGGCATTCATGCCTACCTGAGCCGCTACAGCGGGGACAGCCGCGCTAAAAGGATGCGCAAGATACTCTCGGACCGGCTCATGCAGCAGTTCAGGGATGTTGCCACTGATGACTGGCCCTGGTGTGAAGATATCCTGACCTACGACAATGCCCGGCTGCCACAGGCTTTGCTGTTGTCCGGGCAGTGGCTCCCCGACGGCGAGATGCTGGAAACGGGTCTACGCGCCCTTGATTGGTTGAAGCAGGTTCAGACCGATGAGACGGGCTGCCACTTTTCCGCTATCGGCAACCATGGCTGGTTAAAACGGCACGGCGAAAAGGCGCGATTCGATCAACAACCCATCGAGGCCGCCGCGATGGCGGACGCCTGCATCGAGGCGTTCAATTGCACGCGGAATGAGGAATGGATCACTTATGCTTACCGCTGTCTCAACTGGTATCAGGGGGAGAACGACCTGGGAGTTCCGCTCTGCGATTACGCTACCGGGGGTTGCCGGGACGGACTGGAAGCGCAGGGCGCGAATGAAAATCAAGGGGCAGAGTCCACACTTTGCTGGCTTATGGCGCTGCTCGCCGTCTACAACTACCGTGGCTGGGATCGGGTTACAACGGGGGAAGAACCTACCCGGCTTGATACTCAGAAAGTGTCCTAGGAATAGCTCGCATTTCTCACCGGGCAGAATCGCTGGAATTCCGTTTCAGCCTGGCCATCAGTTCTGGTACCGGCAGGGTTGCTATGCCGCAGCGTTGATCGCCCGAGGCATACGGGATGATCAATTCGTCCCGGCAGATGATGGCGCCGCAACTGTAGACTACGTTCGGGACGTACCCCTCCCGTTCATGCGCATTCGGCACCAGGATCGGCTCCTCAATTCTGCTGATGATTCGGGTTGGATCCTCGAGGTCCAGCAACTCGATGCCGAGGCTGTAGGTGCGCAGCGGGCCAACCCCGTGGGTCACTACCAGCCAGC
>DAOVYA010000287.1 GCA_030635865.1 Gammaproteobacteria bacterium
GCGGCTTGCAGCGTATGGTGATAATCCAGCGAGATGGTGTCGAAGATCAGGCCTTCCACCGTCGGTGAATGGGAGCGGGTCAGTGATTCCGTACAACCGGTACATTCCTGGAATGACAGCCAGATGACAGACGGCCGTTTTGCCTTTTCCAGGGCTGCCGCGATCACCGGAACCATACTCGGTGGCAGCGCCATCAGCGAGGCAGTTGCTGCGCAGAATTTCATAAAGCCGCGGCGGGAAACTCCCTGCTGCCGCAATGCTTCACCCAGAGTCCTGTGCTTCGACATGGTTTGTCTCCTGTGTGCAGACGTCTCTTACATCACGCGAGTTGCGCGTCGAGAAGCTCAAGCCCCTCCCGGACATCCTCTTCCTGTGCTTTCAGAAGCCGCGGCATATCGCAGACCTCAATAAATTTGCCAATTATTTCTTCATCATTGTTGTAATGCGTTACCAGCCACACGCCGGGGAAGCGTGTCTCGATAATCTCACTGGGACCCAGCGCCGACATGCGCGCCTGCACCTCGCCCCGCCCCAACGCACTGACAATCCGGTCTTCCTCACCTGGCCCCATGGGAATACTGCGCAGGTCAATGACAGTCACCTCACCTTCATCCAGCCAGCGCCGCAGGGCATGCCTGACTTCATGCAACAGGGGCTCGACATTGCCGGTGGTGACATCTCCCGGGACTGCACAACTTCCAGCGCTTTGGTTCGGTTCCATGTTATTCCTCAGCTAATCTGCAGAGCCGCCCTGGTATGCAGCCCGCTCTCGGGAACATCCCTGCCGGATAACCACATATCGAGCTGTTTGATAATAAGACCAGCAGCCACCGGCAGTGCACGCTTGACCGGGTTGCTCAGGCAGGAACTCCAGTCAATCTCCTGTGGCTGAATGGCGACCAGAATACGGTTTTCGGGCAAGGCCCCGGTGAGGTGTGCGATCGCAAGCAGGTCTCCCAGGCTGACTTCATGCACGCTACGCTTGGTCTTGCTGGCAAAACGATCCATCTCCTGCTCTTCAAAGACTTCAACCGTGCCGGGTACAGCATTGAGTTCGGCGGCGTCAATCACGATCAGGTTGTCCGCCTCTTCAATCCAGGGCGCCAGGGTAAAGCTCAACGTGCCGCCATCCAGGCAGGTGATATCACGCAATTCGGGATGATGCCTGCGCAGGTAGTCCAGCATATGGATACCGGTACCCTCGTCCGCCAGCAGGGTGTTGCCAATACCCAGGATCAGTGTGTTGTCTGACATTAAGTTTTGCACCTCGATTCCTGTAGTCGAGTTGTACAGCAGCGAATGATTGCTTTTATTGATCCACGTCAATTCTCTATCACATACGCCGTGCTTAAGTAGACGCTGACGAAGCAGCCGGCCTGTTGCCGGTAAGAAACGGGGATTACATTCCATGTGTCTCGGCATCCCGATGCAAATCAGGTCTATCGACGGGTATACGGCCAGTTGCGAGGCAAAGGGTGTGTACCGTGACGTCAGCCTGTTCATGCTGCAGGACGAAAAATTCCAGATTGACGATTTCGTCGTCGTGCACGTTGGTTATGCCATCCAGAAGATCACGCCACGGGAGGCACGAACGGCCTGGGACCTGTATGACCAAATGCTGGCCGGAGAACCCGGCAAGGATGGCACCCATGCATGAACTCGCTGTTTGCCAGGCACTGATGGAGCAGGTCGAAAATATCGCAAACAAGGAACACGCCGATCACGTGGTGACTATTCACCTCGGTATCGGGCCGCTTTCCGGTGTTGAACCCAGGCTACTGGAGCAGGCATTTTATATCGCCAGCGCGGGCGGTGTTGCCGCTGATGCAGACCTCGTAATCGAAAACATGCCTGTCAGGGTCAGCTGCAACCAGTGTGGCCTGCTGAGCGATACCCCGCCCGGCCGCCTGGTGTGTGGCCATTGCGGCGACTGGCGCACCAGGCTGGTCAGTGGCGACGAGTTACACCTGCTGCGTATCGAACTGGCAAGGCAGACAACAGAAAAAACAGCGGAACCTGGAATGGCACCGGTGGCACGGTACGAGTGGTTTGGCTAAGCCACCAGTGAACTGCGAGCCCGGCTGTCCTGATTGAACTTGCAAGGCACACCTAACGTTAGCTTTTCCGGGAGAAGAAAATGTGTGATACCTGTGGCTGTAATGTGACACATGGCAATGCACACCTGGTGCAGCCAGGTGGCCGGTTGTCCAAAACAAAGAGTGGTCATGAAGCCATCGACGTACTGCACGGCCTGTTGCAGGCCAACAACGATACTGCAGTGCATAATCGCGAGCACTTTAACAAACACGGCGTGCTGGCCATCAACCTGATGTCTTCGCCGGGTGCCGGTAAGACCAGCCTGCTCGAGGCAACCATCGATGCCTTGAAAGACGAGTTTTCCATCGCCGTTATCGAGGGCGATCTTGAGACAGAAAATGATGCCGGCCGGATTCGCACACACGGCGTGCCGGCCATTCAGATCACGACCGGCAGTGCCTGTCACCTGGATGCACATATGGTGCATGACGCACTGCATGAACTGGACCTTCAGAAACTGGATATTGTGTTCATTGAAAACGTAGGCAACCTGGTGTGCCCGGCCGGTTTTGATCTTGGTCAGCACTACAATGTCACACTGCTGTCGGTTCCGGAAGGTGATGACAAACCGGCCAAGTACCCGGTTATGTTCCGTGCCGCGGACCTGGTACTGCTGAGCAAAAGTGACCTGCTGCCGGTACTTGATGATTTCAATCCGGATAATGCCCGCCGTCATCTGCGTGAACTTGCCAGCAGCGCGCCGGTACTGGAGCTGTCCTCAAAAAACGGCGCCGGTATGAACCAGTGGTTACGCTGGCTGCTCGACGAGATCGCCACACTGGAACATCGTTCAGGGGCGCTCAACCCGGCGACGGAAACAGACATACCTTCAAATGGACGGGTATCTCAATGACAACCGGTGCCGCTGGCC
>DAOVYA010000257.1 GCA_030635865.1 Gammaproteobacteria bacterium
ACAGGGCAAGACTGCGAAGCGGTCTTGTAGTTTTAAATCACGAGAGGGCAGGAAGCCCGGAGTGACCATCCATGTAGGCGACGCAGGAGCAGTTACCGAGTAACAAAGAGACACGGACAAACACTCTCGTCTTTGCGAGGAACGCAGTGACGCGACAATCTCAGCAAGTCCGCTGCCAGCTTTATGAGAGTGCCGCGCTTCGCTCGCAATGACGGGGGGTGTCGCAATGACAGGATTAAAGAATATCCTCCTCATCCACCACGAGGTTCTCGAGCACACCGAGATCACCACGCATGCGGTGACGTTCCGATAACTTTTCCTGTGCCGCCGGGGGAAGGTCTGTAAACAGGATAAGCTTTTTCTCTATCAAGAGATCAACAAGGTCTTCAATCACCCGGATGGTTTCCGCATCCGAAGATAATAACTGGTTCCTTGCCATTTCCAGGTATGCCTGGATCTCCGGGTTTTCGAGATCCAGTTCCTCATCGGTCCCGCTCTCTGCCTCGTCCGAGATCCCGACAATCCTGCCGCTGGAATTACGTTTAATGTATGGCATAACACCATTTCGGCATCTGTTACAGGGAGCTTTAGTCACAAAGAATTTACCCGTAAACACGCAACGACTGCTGAAACTATTTCCGTCTGCAGTCTAAATATGATGGTGCAGGCGCCGATGACCCTAGAATGAGTAGTGGCCAGAACACTGAGCAAGCCGAACCAGTGTTAGAACTCTATCGTATCTTTTTGAATAATATGGAATTATTCAGGCAGCCAAGGACTTACTGATAGCATGGCACAAGAAGGAAGCGCAGCTAAAGCACACTGGGACATTCCTGCAGACGGATCCAGCCTTGATGATCCCCTGCTAGGGTGCCTGCTGACGCTTGCAAAACTCGAACAGCGCCCGCACACGGCAGATGCATTAACAGCCGGTCTGCCCCTTGTAGACAATAAGCTCACCCCCGAACTCTTCATCCGGGCAGCCCGGCGTGCCGATTTATCAGCCCGGGTCATCAAGCGGCCACTGGAAAAAATCTCGAACCTGGTGCTGCCTGCCGTCCTGCTGCTGAATGGCGGACGTGCCTGTATCCTGGAGCGCGTCAACAAGGATGAATCTGCGAGCATCATTCTTCCTGAAAGCGGTGATGGCAGGAAAGACATCTCGCTTGCCGAACTCGCATCGGAATATTGCGGCTACGCAATCTTTATCCAGGCCAGTTTCCGCTTTGAAGAACGCACCAGGGAATCCGTTATCGGGCGCTCGCGCCACTGGTTCTGGGATACGCTCGCAGAGTCCATACCGCTCTATGGCGAAGTTCTATTGGCTGCATTACTGATTAATATCTTTGCACTTGCTTCGCCACTGTTCATCATGAACGTCTATGACAGGGTGGTACCCAACAACGCCGTCGAAACACTCTGGGTTCTCGGTATCGGTGTGGCAATTGTCTTTGGCTTTGAATTGCTGATGAAGACACTGCGAGGCTACTTTCTTGATATTGCCGGCAAGCGTTCCGACATCATTCTTTCGGCCTCGGTGTTTGAAAGGGTACTCGGCATAAAGATGGCGGCACGCCCGGCTTCTGTTGGCGCCTTCGCAAACAACCTGCACGAGTTTGACTCTTTTCGTGACTTTTTCACCTCGACCACCCTGACAACCCTGATCGACCTGCCCTTCGTTTTTCTGTTTATTCTTATTATCTGGCTGATCGGGGGACCAGTAGCCATCGTCCCGTTAACGGTACTCCCCCTTTCCCTGCTTGCTGCGCTCATAATCCAGCGTTCACTTGCCACGCACGTCCAGGAAACGATGCGTCACGCTTCACAAAAGCATGCCACCCTGATCGAGATACTGACCGGCATGGAAACCGTCAAGGGCCTGGGTGCTGAAAGCCAGCTGCAAAGACGCTGGGAACAGGTCATCGGTAAAATTTCTCACCTTGGACTCAAGACACGTTTACTGTCTTCCAGTGCAGTCAATATCACGGTATTTCTGCAACATATGGCCACTGTTGCCGTAGTCATATTCGGCGTCTACCTGATTGCCGAGGGTGAACTCAGTATGGGTGGCCTGATTGCCGCGACCATTCTCACGGGCCGTTCCCTGGCCCCTATGGGCCAGGTCGCCGGCACACTTACCCGCTACCATCAGGCCAGGGCCGCGTATAAATCTACCGACAGCATGATGGCACTGCCACTGGAACGTCCTCCCGAGAAAGATTTTCTGGACCGTCCGGACATAAAAGGAGATATAGAGTTTCGCAAGGTCAGCTTTGCATACCCGGACCAACAGGTTGAAGCCCTGAGCGAAGTATCCTTCAAGCTCAAGGCCGGTGAACACACCGCCATCATAGGCCGTATCGGATCCGGCAAAAGCACACTCGAGCGGCTTGTGCTGGGCCTGTATGAACCGGCCTCCGGTTCGATCCTGATTGACGGAACAGACAGCCGCCAGATTGACCCGGCAGACTTGCGCAGGAGCATTGGCTATGTTCCACAGGACAGTTTCCTTTTCTACGGCACAATCAAGGACAACATCATGCTGGGAATGCCACATGCAACTGACCAGGCAATCCTGCAAGCCTCACAAATTGCCGGTGTCACCGATTTCGTTAGCAAACATCCGTCCGGCTTTGACCTGCAGGCCGGCGAACGCGGTGAAAATCTTTCTGGCGGGCAAAGACAAAGTGTTGCGGTGGCCCGGGCCCTGCTGCGTGACCCGGCAATCCTCGTAATGGACGAACCCAGCAATGCCATGGACAACGCAACAGAAGAGTTGTTTAAAAAGCGGTTTGGCGCCTGGCTAAAAAATCGCACACTGGTGCTGGTCACGCATCGCGCCTCTTTATTAAGCCTTGTTGACCGCGTAATCGTGATGGATGCTGGCAGAGTCATTGCGGACGGACCAAAAGAAGGTGTTCTTGAGGCGCTGAAACAGGGGAATATCAGGGCGCCAAAGTCATGATTGAAAAATTCAAGGCCATACTCAAGCCGCGCTCATACACCATCGATGATGCGGATATTGAGAAACTGGAGTCTGAAGACGCGCAGTTCATTGGTGATGCCAGCGCTGCAGTGTTCATGGGCGCAAACCGAACCAGCCACCTCATACTGTTTTCAACAGTGCTGTTTTTCTTCACTGCATTGATCTGGGCTGCCCTGGCCGATCTTGATGAAGTTACCCGTGGTGAAGGCAAGGTCATTCCATCCAATAAAATACAGGTTATCCAGAACCTGGAAGG
>DAOVYA010000049.1 GCA_030635865.1 Gammaproteobacteria bacterium
AACATTTTTCGAGCAAAGACGCAAAGGCGCAAAAAAATAACTTCTTTTTACCGATCTGAATCAATCTTTGGCGCTATAGACAGGATGCAGACCCGAAGGATCCGAATCCGGGCTATATGACTTTCCGGAATGACCTGATGATTTACTCTGTGCCCTATGTGGGGAATGTTTTGGGTTTTAGCCTTGGTTTTGGTTTTCTTTGCGCCTTTGCGTCTTTGCGCGAGAAATGTTTTGATTATTTACCCGGTGACCCATGTAGCAACAGGGCTTGAAGACTACAAGTCGTAGTCGTAATCCATGATCAACGGCGCATGATCTGAAAAACGCCTGTCCTTGTAGATACGCGCCGCCTGCACGGCCTTGCCGATACCGGGTGTCGTAACCTGGTAGTCGATGCGCCAACCGACGTTTTTTGCCCAGGCCTGCCCGCGGTTTGACCACCAGGTGTACTGGTCCGGCTTTTCGTTCACGACACGAAATGCATCAACGAAACCCGCCGGACCGAAAAGTTCATCCATCCAGGCGCGCTCCTCGGGAAGAAAGCCGGAATTTTTCCGGTTGCCGCGCCAGTTCTTCAGGTCAATCTCCCTGTGTGCAATATTCCAGTCACCGCACAGCACGTACTCACGCCGCTTCAACCTGAGTTTGCGCAAGTAAGGCATGAAACGCTCGAGAAAACCGAACTTGATGGCCTGGCGCTCCTCGCTGGAGGAGCCTGAGGGCAGGTAAACTGAAACAACACTGAGCGCCCCGTAGCGCACCTCTATATAACGCCCTTCCGCATCCATATCCGGCCAACCCAACCCGGAAATGACCTTGTCGGGTTTACGCCTGCTGTAAATGGCAACGCCGCTATAGCCCTTCTTTTCAGCGTCATGGAAAAAGGCATGCCAGCCCCGCGGCCGGAACACCTTGTCCTCCAGTTGCCAGACCTGAGCCTTTGTTTCCTGGATACAAACCACATCGGCGCGCTGGCGCACCATCCACTGGAAGAAGCCTTTTTTTGCGGCTGCACGAATCCCGTTTATATTGACCGTAATGATGCGCATGTTTTTCCCGTCTCAATTCGGCGTGTATGATATAGCAAGTTATTTAGACATGCCCCAACCTTATGAGACCTGCTTTTGCCACGGAGAAAGAACATTCTCGCGCAAAGATGCAAAGGCGCAGAGAAAACCAAAACCAGGGTTAAAAAATAATTTTCCGCAGAGGACACAGAGTAAATAATCAGGTCATTCCGGAAAGTGACATAGTCCGGATGAAGCAATTTGGAATCCAGGCTATACGGCTGTGGCTTTAGCCTTGGTTTTCTTTGCGTCTTTGCGCGATATTTATTTTTTATGTACCCTCTGTGCTCTCTGTGGCAATAATGAAATTTTCTTTATGAAAGATTACCAGCACGAATTTATAGACTTCGCCATTGAAGCCGGAGTGCTGCGCTTTGGTGACTTCACCCTGAAATCCGGACGCACCAGCCCGTATTTCTTCAATGCCGGGCTCTTCAATACCGGCGCACAGCTGGCACGACTCGGGCGCTTCTATGCACAGGCCATTACCGACAGCAAAATCGGCTTTGACGTCCTGTTTGGCCCGGCCTACAAGGGTATCCCCCTGGCAGCGGCGACCAGCATTGCACTGGCCGATCATCACCAGCGGAACGTGCCCTGGTGCTTTAACCGCAAGGAGGCCAAGGACCACGGTGAAGGCGGCAATCTGGTCGGCTCTGATCTTGCCGGCAGGATACTGGTAATTGATGATGTCATCACCGCAGGCACTGCGATCCGCGAATCAGTCGACATCATCCAGGCGGCAGGCGCAACGCTTTCCGGTGTCGTTATTGCACTCGACCGTCAGGAGCGCGGCCAGGGTGATCGCTCTGCCATCCAGGAAGTCGAACAATCACTCGGCGTCAACGTCACCAGCATTATTCAACTTGAACACCTGCTGGAATACCTGCAGGACAAACCAGGGCATGAACAGGACGTTGCAAAAATACAGGTCTACCGGGAGCAGTACAGCGTATCCTGATAGCATGCAATAAAAAAGAGGCCGTGTACTTTTTTATCAGGTATTTCAATTAATTGCCGGAAACATATACAGACACTCGTCGACCTTGTTTATCTTTACGGCTTTGCCTACAGGGCAAGGCTGCGAAGCGGCCTTGTAGATTATAGCGCGTGAGCAGGAGCGGAAGCTTTGCCTACAGGGATGTAGGTAAGGGGCGTGAGCAGGAGCGGAAGCTTTGCGCGAAACTTTCCTCATCCGATAACCAGCTTTATACCCACCAGCAAGGTCACGATTTCGAATGCGCGCTTGATCCAGCGGTTGCCCGACTTGATGGCCATGTGGGCACCGAGGTAACCACCGATCAATGACCCGGCCAGCAGGGCCGGTAACCAGTTCCAGCGAATCTCGGTCAGCATCCCCAGTGTTATTGCGCCGGTGCTGTTCCAGAACAGGCCGACCAGGATCAATGTATAGGCAATCGCCCGACGGTAGTCCAGGCCAAACCAGCGTACCAGCCAAATAGTTACGAACAGCCCGGTACCGGACGTCAGCGAACCGTTCAAGATACCGATCCCGAACAGCACCAGCCCGCCAATCAGCTCGCCCTGGCGATCACGGTGGGCACGTTGCACGCTCTGCCCCAATTCCGGGTTCAGCCACGAATAAATCCCCAATCCTGCTGTCAAAACACCGAGCGCCACCTCCGCACTGCGCTCATTGACATTGAGTATGACATTGGCGCCAACCACGACCCCGGGCAGTCCAGATACCAGGATAGTCCCCGCTAAACGGCGTTCCAGTCGCTCCTCTCTCAAGTGCCTGATGGTTGCGCCGATACCCAAGGCAACACTGGCAACCTTGTGCGTCGCCAGGGCCACGGCAAAAGGCAGCCCGAGGAAAATAAGGGCCGGCAACTGGATCAAACCGGCCCCGCCTCCTGAAAAGGCAGAGAACAGGTTGGCCACCAGGGAAATCAGGAAAAGGGCAACTTGCTCCAGTGCATTCACAGTCGTACCCTGTTGGCGCTAGTATATGTAATGGATATCATGTCAGGCATCTTTAAGGATACCGCTTACACAACGGCAATTGTTAACCGATGAGATTACACCCGAGAATTGTTTTTTCGACACTACTTTCATTCACCCTTTTGTATGGGTCAATGGCCGGAGCAGGGATGTATAAATGGGTCGATGACAAGGGTGAAGTCCACTACGGTGACCGCATTCCTCCTGAATACTCTGACAGGGAGCGCAAAAAAATCAATGAACGGGGCAGAACCCTGAAGGTGTACGAGGCCGCCAGGACCCCCGAGGAAATCGCTGAAGCAAGACGCCTTAGGGCCATCAAACTGGAGCAGGAGAAACTGGCTGCCGAAGAAGCGAGAAAAGACCACATCCTGATGGCAACCTACTCCAGTGAGGATGACATGCTGAAAACACGGGATGGCAAGCTGTCTTCACTTGAAGGCCTGATACAGCTGACCTACCGGCGCAATGAATCCATGAACAGGCGCATTAAGCAACTTACCGAGGATGCCGCGGACTTCGAGCGCAGCGGAAAAATGGTGCCCGATATACTTAAGCGTCAGATCGAGAACATCCGCACACAGACTAGTGAAAACAAAACCTTTATACTGGTAAAAAAGCAGGAACAGGATGTATTAAACAGGCAGTTCCAGAAAGATATCGCACGCTTCCGCGAGCTGAAAGAACAGAAAGAAATGAAAGCACAGAAGAGGCGCTAGCCCGGACTGGTACTCAGTTACGAATCAGGGTGCCAACGCCCTCGTCAGTAAACAACTCCAGCAACACCGCATGCCCTACCCGCCCGTCTATGATATGGGCAGCCGATACACCATTGTGTACTGCTGACAGTGCGCAGCGTATCTTCGGCAACATCCCGCCGTGAATCGTGCCATCCTCAATCAACCGGTCCACATCATCTGCACCAAGCCCGGTCAATAATGCCCCATTCTTGTCCAGCAGGCCCTTCGTATTGGTCAACAGCATCAATTTCTCTGCACCCAGCACCTCGGCCATGCGTCCCGCAACCAGGTCGGCATTTATATTGTAGGAGTGACCATCCTCACCTACACCAATCGGTGCAATCACCGGGATAAAATCTCCATCGTCCAGCATCTTCACAACACTGGCATCTATGCTTTCCACTTCACCAACATGCCCCAGGTCAATAATCTCGGAGGCATCAAGTTCCGGCGAACTACGCGTGATTGTCATTTTACGGGCCCGGATCAGGTTCCCGTCCTTGCCGGTCAGCCCCACTGCCCGGCCACCATGATGCGTTATCAGGTTGACGATCTCCTTGTTCACAAGACCACCAAGCACCATCTCGACGACATCCATGGTTTCACTGTCGGTCACACGCATACCTTCCACGAAGGTGCTTTCCTTGCCGATTCTTTCCAACAGGTGACCAATCTGCGGCCCTCCGCCATGCACCACGACCGGGTTTATACCCACCAGCTTCATTAAAACGATATCGCGTGCAAAACCACTCTTCAGCTTTTCATCAACCATGGCATTACCGCCATATTTAATGACAACGGTCTTGCCGTAAAAACGGCGGATGTAGGGCATTGCCTCGGTGAGGACGTGCGCGACGTTTTTTGCAGATTCAGGTGTCAGGGACATGGCAGCCTTAACCGCGCAGGGCGGTTATCAATTCGTATTGCTGCAGAGTGTACGCGGGAAAAAGGTGTTGTAACAAGTGGTCCGGGGTTATTCAGGCCCCGGTAAATCAGAATGGCAAGGCAAGCCCGGCATCGACCTGTTGCATGACGCGCCTGAATTCACCCATGATGCGCTTCAGGGCCTCATCATTGTCGGCCTCGAATCGCAATACCAGTACCGGTGTGGTATTCGATGCCCGGACCAGTCCCCAACCATCATCATAGTCGGCACGCAGTCCATCAATCGTGGAGATCGTCGCATCATCGAAATGGGCATTCTCCAGCAGCTTTTTTATGAATACTTGCGGCTCACCTTCCTGCATCGCCACATTCAGCTCAGGCGTATTAACGTTGTCCGGCAGGCTGGCAAATATTTCCGTGGTCGAACGCTCATCCTTGCCCAGGATCTCCAGCAGGCGGGCGCTCGCATACAAGGCGTCGTCGAAACCATACCAGCGTTCATTGATAAAGATGTGGCCGCTCATTTCACCCGCCAGCAATGCACCGGTTTCCTTTATCTTGGCCTTGATAAAGGAGTGACCGGTCTTCCACATCAGCGGGTTGCCGCCGTGTTCGCGGATAACCGTGTCGAGATGGCGCGTACACTTCACATCATAAATAATCTGCCCACCCGGATTCCGCTTGAGGATATCCATGGCATACAGCATCAGAACACGGTCCGGCCAGACAATGGTTCCATCAGAAGTCACCACCCCGAGGCGATCACCGTCGCCGTCAAAGGCCAGGCCAATATCAGCCTGGTTTGCGGCCACGGCATTAATCAGGTCCTTCAGATTCTCGGGCTTGCTCGGGTCCGGGTGGTGGTTCGGGAAGTTGCCATCCACCTCACAGAACAGCTCGGTCACGATGCAGCCAAGCTTGTTCAGCAGCTTCGGTACTACTCCGCCGGCAACCCCGTTGCCGCAGTCGACCACCACCTTGAGCGGTTTATCTACGGTGACATCGCCGCAGACGCGTTCGATGTAGTCGGGAACGATGTCAAGCGTATCCACCCTGCCCTGGCCGGAAATAAAATTCCTCGCCTCGATACGCTCGCGCAACTGCTGAATGGACTCGCCCGACAGGGTTTCACCGTCAATGACAATTTTCAGGCCATTGTAATCCGGCGGGTTGTGACTGCCGGTCACGACAACACCGCTATGGGTATCCAGGTAGTGTGTCGCAAAGTACAGGACCGGCGTCGGTACACAACCGATGTCCTTCACATTGCAGCCCGTTTCCGTAATACCTTCTATCAAGGCCCCGGAAAGTTCGGGGCCCGACAAGCGGCCATCGCGACCCACTACAATCGTATCCCGCCCGCGTTGCAGGGTCTCACTGCCAATGGCGCTGCCGATCAGTTTAACTGCAGCAATCGTCAGCGTCTGGTCAACCACTCCACGAATGTCATAGGCCCTGAATATTGACGCATCAATACTGACCTCGCCCTCGATGTCTGGTTTCTTATCCAGCGGATCTTCCTCCACGATCAGGTTATCACTCGGTATAGCGGAATTATAATCAGCCGCCACCCCCTCTTTCATGTCCGGGACTATAGCCCCTTCTTCTGCAACCCCGGTATCCGGTGCTTGCGTATTTCCCGGTTCAGGCGCTTCGTTCCGCTCACGCGGTGCAACGACACCCGCTTTATGGGAAAGCCCGCCACCGGCAAGCTGGGTCATAAACTCGACCGTTTCCCGCATCTCGGCCAGGCCAACGGGGTATTCACGCCGCACGCGCCCGTCACGGTAATCCTTGACCAGGGTCGCCATGCTGGCCTGATCCAGGCGCAACGCATTATTGAGCCGGCGGAACAGCATCATGATCAGGGCTATTATAACCGTGGCTGCGGACAAAAACGCCCCCAGTGCCCAAATACTCAGGTTACCCAGGTACACCACGCCACTCACGGCCGGCCAGTAAGCAACCAGCCAGCGACTGTCCCCGATATTCAACACCCGTTCCGCATCACCGGCTTTCAGCGCCTGGTCACCTGAAGTGGCAACCTTGACCGGCACACCCTTGACACCGGGCTGCTGCAACTCGATATAGCCACTGAGTTCATGCAGACTATCCAGGATACCCTGTAAAATGTCATTGGATAATGACAACATGATATACCCGACCACACCGCTTCCTGCCGGGTCCATTACCCGGCGCACAATATTCACGTGTTGCTGCGGGGTATTTAACAGGTGTACCTCGATGGGCGGCACCTGTTCACCCAGTTCTGCAACACCTATCTGCGTCAGTGCCGCATAACCGAGTGGCGGTGACGCCTGCATGTCTATCTCCTTGATACCCGGTGGCAGCAAGCGCACATTGATTGCAGCCGGGTACACGTAACGAAGTGATTCTTCTTTTGCCCGTAACGCACCCTGATCACCGCTCATAAATAACCCGGAAATATCGGGGTCCTTGGCCAGCATCGATACACTTGCATTATAGTGCTCCACTACAGCCGAGACGCGTGCCGCCACCTGTTGCGTAACCATGCTGGTTTCATTATCAATGGCACGCATGATAGAGCCTGACATTAACTGGAAACTGAACGCGGCAAGTACACCCAGCAATAACACGGCTGCAACCAGAAGTTGCAGGCGAACCGTTGCAAGGCTGGCAGTCTTGCTGCCGTCCGCGAGCCGCGACAGCAGCTTCGGTGCCGGTTTGTCGCCTGTTTTCTGCTTGCGCCTGAAAAGATTAGCTAGCGAAAACTTCATTGTAGTTTCAGCTTCGTCCATAACCTGCCTTGCCGGAAAAATTGATTAATTGCCTGTCAGGCAACTATCGGCAGGTATAAGTACATTATTAAATATGGGAAATCCATGGTTCCGAATGACCTGGCCCCGCATTCCAGGGTGACTTGAATCACTCTTCACGAAATCACACTGTAATCAACACAATACCGGGGAAACAGGGGTATTCTCCCCCAATCCAGGCAGATTTACCCCGGGAAAGACCCCTGGCTCGCATTCTCACCGCGGGGCAAGATGGTCGCGCAGAGATTTGGATTTATCGCGCTTTTTCTGATGGAGCGGAATACAGACCGTATTTCCGACTATGTACCGGGCAAGGCTGCGAAGTGGCCTTGTAGTTCTGGCCGCGGGAGGCAGAATGCCGGTAGCGACCTGAAGAAAATGTGCGGTAAATTCAAAGATCAAGCGAGGACCCGTCATCGTGGTGGGAATGCGGGCTAGCACCGCCCTGTATGGCCAAATCCGCCGGCCCCGCGCTCACTGGCGACAAATTCCTCAACAATCTCAAAATCCGCATGCACCACGGGAACAATGACCATCTGCGCAATACGTTCGCCGGGCTCGACCGTAAATGACTCACCACCACGGTTCCAGCAGGATACGAACACCTGGCCCTGGTAATCGGAGTCGATCAGGCCCACCAGGTTGCCAAGTACGATACCGTGCTTGTGACCAAGTCCGGAACGCGGTAACAGGATTGCAGCCAGCCCCGGGTCCTCCACATGAATGGCCATGCCGGTGGGTATCAAATGTGTATCGCCGGGCGCCATTTCCAGCGCCTCGTCAACACAGGCACGCATGTCCATCCCGGCAGATCCATCAGTAGCGTAGTGTGGTAACGGGAATTCCCTGCCCAGGCGCGGGTCAAGGATCTTAAGCTGAATCTTTTGCATGGGGCTCCAGAATATTGACCACGTTGGCACGGCTGCGACTGATAGTAAATCGTTCGGCAAGCGTTGCAATCAATTGTCTTGCCAGCCTGTTTTTTCCGGTACGTGCAAGCGTAACCGAACCATCCTTCCAGAAAACCTGCAGGGCGTTTTCTTCCACATCAAACCCGAGTTGTGAACCAACCTCGTTGGCTGCAATCATGTCGAGCCCCTTGGCTTCCAGCTTGCCACGGGCATTCGACTCCAACTCTCCGGTCTCGGCAGCAAAACCAACCGTGAACGGACCACCCGGGAGGGCGGCCACGGCAGCCAGGATATCCGGATTACGCTGTAAATCCAGTGTCATTGTGTCCGCGGACTTCTTGATCTTCTGCCCCGCCACGCGAGCCGGCCGGTAATCGGCAACGGCCGCGACACTGATAAAAATATCGTTGCCTGTTGCCTGTTCGAGTACGCATTCGTACATCGCCTGTGCCGTTTCCACATCGATGCGCTGAACACCTGGCGGCGCCTCCAGGCTCAC
>DAOVYA010000122.1 GCA_030635865.1 Gammaproteobacteria bacterium
ATACTGACATATAATTTTTTGCGTGGCCGTGGTGCAGGACAGCGTTTAAGCTACCCTCTGCCAGTGGTAGAAGTCAACGAAGTTCATGAAATAAATCAGGTTTTGAGCTAGACTCTGGCGCCCTTGATGTGCACGCAAGCCGTCCAATGCCCATACAAACAGGTCAGCAAGACCACAATGAGCGCAATCGAAAATTTCACGGAAAGTGAATTATGGATCATCAACACCACGCTGGAGGAGCGCTATGGCAAACCCATGGAACTGCAGCTGGCCGATACCGAGTTACGCCTGAACCCGTATGATACAGAGCTCAGCTCCTGCCCGGCAGCCTTCTGGGAACATGAAGGTTGCAAGTTTATCGTCTGCAAAACCGGCGACACGCGCTACCGCTGCCAGTTTTACTACCGTGTCCACAAGATGTATGGCACCGGCGTGGAAGAATATGACGACCTCTCGGAATGCATGGTGACGCTGTTACAGGTACAGGCCGACTTTGTAGTCGGTCAGGATGACGAATCAGAAATATCGTAAAACCGACAACCCGGAAATCAAGAAACCCCAGGGAGAGCAACACATGGCAACAGCAGTAAAGAAGAAAAATGCGTTCTACGCACAGTCCGGTGGCGTTACCGCGGTGATCAATGCATCCGCCTGTGGCGTTATCGAGACGGCACGCAAACACAAGGATAAAATTGGCAAGGTCTTTGCGGGACGCAACGGTATCATCGGCGCCCTGGCGGAAGACCTGATCGATACCAGCAAGGAATCTGCACGTGCCATCGCCGCACTGCGCCAAACGCCATCCGGCGCCTTCGGCTCCTGCCGTTACAAGATGAAGAGCCTGGAGGCCAACAAGCGCGAATACGACCGCCTGATTGAAGTCTTCGCGGCGCACAACATCGGTTATTTCTTCTACAATGGTGGCGGTGACTCGGCCGACACCTGCCTGAAGGTTTCCCAGCTCTCCAGGGCGACCGGTTACCCGATCCAGGCCATCCACATACCCAAGACCGTGGACAACGACCTGCCGATCACCGACAACTGCCCCGGCTTTGGTTCCGTAGCCAAGTACATCGCAATCTCCACCCGTGAAGCCAGTTTTGACGTGGCCTCCATGTGCGCCACCTCCACCAAGGTGTTCGTGCTTGAAGTGATGGGCCGCCATGCAGGCTGGATCGCGGCGGCCGGCGGCATGGCCGCCTCGGAAGACTGCGACCTGCCGATCATCATCCTGTTCCCGGAAGTCCCCTTCAACCAGGCGAAGTTCCTGCGCGAGGTCAAGGCGAAGGTGAAGCAATACGGCTATGTCTCCATCGTCGTCTCCGAGGGCGTGGCGGACAAGAAGGGCAAGTTCCTCGCCGACCAGGGCTTGAAAGATGCCTTTGGCCACGCCCAGCTCGGCGGTGTCGCCCCGGTCATTGCCAACCTGGTACGTGACAAGCTGGGTTACAAGTACCATTGGGCCGTGGCGGACTACCTGCAGCGTGCGGCACGCCACATCGCGTCCAAATCCGATGTCGAGCAGGCCTATGCCCTCGGCAAGGCCGGCGTCGAGCTGGCACTGGCCGGCAAGAACTCCGTCATGCCAACCGTGGTACGCACCTCGAACAAGCCCTACCGCTGGAAGATCGGGGAAGCAAAACTGTCCCGCGTGGCCAATGTCGAGAAGATGATGCCCAAGCGCTACATCAGCAAGGACGGCTTTGGTATTACCAAAAGCTGCCGGGATTACCTGGCGCCGCTGATGCAGGGCGAGGACTATCCGACTTATGGAAAGGATGGCATGCCTGAATACGTTCAACTCAAGAACGTGTCCGTTAAAAAGAAACTCAAGGGTTTCAGGGTCAAGTAAGCGGCCACTGCCATGACGCTTGAGAAGGCCCGCGAACTGCTCGCCGTCCAGGCCAGCATGGGCGGCGGTTACAACCGCAATGGTGCAAGGCTTATCCTGGCCGAGGTCCAGGCAGACCATGGCCAAGTGGTAGTTGACGACCTGATTCGGGAGTTTGATTTTGAGAACCTGTTTGGCTTCAAGCCGGGCACGGTCTTCAGGAAACCTATTTAAAACAGCACAGAACCAAAGGAGAAAACGAATGTCGACTGAACTGATTTTTGCTCTCGCCAGCGGGTTTGGCGCACTGATCTATGGTGCGTTCTCCGTCAAGTGGATCCTGGCCAAGCCAACCGGCAGTGATCGCATGCGTGAAATTTCCGGCGCCATACAGGAAGGGGCCAAGGCCTACTTGAACAGGCAGTATGCGACCATCAGCATGGTGGGTATTGCGCTATTCGTGGTGGTTGGCTTCTTTATTGACTGGACCACAGCCTCTGGCTTTGCGGTCGGTGCAATCTTCTCCGGACTGACCGGTTACATCGGCATGAACATCTCGGTGCGCTCCAACGTACGCACCGCCGAAGCCGCTAATGACGGTGTCAATGCCGCCATGCAGATTGCCTTTCGTGGCGGCGCCATCACGGGCATGCTGGTGGTTGGCCTGGCCCTTATCGGTGTTGCCGGTTTTTATGCATTAATGCTGGCCATCGGTGCTGAAGACCCGCTGCACCCGCTGCTCGGACTGGCCTTCGGCGGTTCACTGATCTCCATCTTTGCACGGCTCGGTGGCGGCATCTTTACCAAGGGCGCGGATGTTGGCGCGGACATCGTCGGCAAGGTCGAGGCCGGCATCCCGGAAGATGACCCGCGTAACCCGGCCGTGATCGCCGATAACGTCGGCGACAACGTCGGTGACTGCGCAGGCATGGCGGCAGATCTGTTCGAGACCTATGCCGTAACCGTGGTTGCAACCATGTTGCTGGGCAGCCTGTTAACGGAAAACGGCGGGGCATCCGCCCTCTATCCACTGGTGCTGGGCGGCGCTTCCATTATTGCCTCCATCATCGGGACCTTCTTCGTGAAAACCTCTGAAGGCAGCAAGATCATGAATGCCCTGTACCGCGGCCTGATCGTGGCGGGCATCATTGCAGCCATTGCTTTTTACCCGCTGACTACCTGGGTCCTGGGTGACAGCATCCTGCTTGATGGTGCGGAAGTCAGCACACGGTTCCTGTACTACTGTGCCCTGATCGGACTGGCACTGACTGCCGCCATGGTTGTTATTACCGAGTACTACACGGGTACCGAGTTCAAACCGGTCAGGCACATTGCCGAGGCCTCCACCACCGGTGACGGCACCAATGTCATTGCCGGTCTGGGTGTCTCCATGAAGTCAACTACACTGCCCGTTCTTGCCATCTGCGCCAGCATCTGGGGCGCCTTTGAACTGGCCGGTCTGTATGGTATTGCCATTGCCGCAACCTCCATGCTGTCCATGACCGGGATCATCGTCGCCCTTGACGCCTATGGCCCGATCACCGACAACGCCGGTGGTATTGCCGAGATGGCTGGACTGGACGAAAAGATCCGCAACATCACCGACCCGCTGGATGCCGTCGGCAACACCACCAAGGCCGTTACCAAGGGTTATGCCATCGGCTCGGCCGGACTCGCGGCGCTGGTACTGTTCGCGGACTATACCCATGCCCTGGGTGAGCATAGTGACACTGCACTGAACTTCTCGCTGAATAACCACATGGTGTTAATCGGCCTGTTACTGGGCGGACTGGTTCCCTTCCTGTTCGGCGCCATGGCCATGGAGGCCGTGGGCCGCGCAGCCGGCGGCATCGTCAACGAGGTGCGCCGCCAGTTCAGGGAGATGCCCGGCATCATGGACCATACACAAAAACCTGATTACTCCAGGGCCGTGGACATGCTAACCAAGGCGGCCATCAGGGAAATGATTATCCCTTCACTGCTGCCGGTCATGGTCCCGGTCATCGTCGGCCTGACACTCGGCGCAGAAGCCCTTGGTGGATTGCTGATCGGCACCATCGTAACCGGCCTGTTTGTCGCCATTTCCATGACCGCCGGTGGTGGCGCATGGGACAATGCCAAGAAATACATTGAAGACGGTAATTTCGGCGGCAAGGGTAGTGACGCCCACAAGGCGGCGGTGACCGGTGACACCGTCGGCGACCCCTACAAGGACACGGCGGGCCCGGCAATCAACCCGTTGATCAAGATCATCAACATTGTTGCGCTGTTGATTGTGCCTTTACTGTAAAACAGGCAAGGGGTCAGAGCGGGTAACGGCATAATGAAACAACCTGGCCCCGAAAATATGGTTGTCGGTGACAAGAGCGGCATCGATCTGTCCGAATCCCGGCCCTCGCTACAGGCCGAGCTCAAGGAACATGAGCAACACCTTGAGGCCCTGCCAGGCGACTGCAAACCTGTTGACCGCGCCCGCGTTCAACTGGATATTGCCGAGACCCTGCTGGCCCTGCAGAAGAAAAAGGAAAGCTGGAACATCGGCCGGGAAATATTTGATATTTTCGTTGCAGAAGAATCATGGCAGGATGCCATCGAAACCTGCGACGTCCTGTTCCAGTGTGAACAACCCGAATCACTGGTCGCCCTTGGTAATGGTATCTGGCTGTCAATCACCTACCCGGTGCCTGCACAGTTAACCGTCGCCATGCTGCAACACATCATCGATGAAACCCCGGATGATTCGGATGGCGGGCCGGTGGCAGCCATGGCAGCACACTACATCGCTGACCTTCGCACCGAGGGCAAGGAAAAGGAAAGCCTGACTTTCTTCACCAACCAGATTGTGGCGGGCGTGGCAAAGCGTCACCGCGGTATTGAAGATGATCCCGACATGATCAGGATGTGGATCGAGATTCTTGAACTCAATGACGTGAAAGAACTGTTATCACGACTCTCCACCATGATCGACACGATCGTCGGGGACAACTGGTGGATTGACCGCGACGCCCTGCGCGCGAAGCTGCCGGTGAACTAGCCCACCCTCAACCTTGATTCACGCTGATGTATCTTCAACCTCTGCATCAAAGATACCGCTAAAATAATCATACTTGGCAGCTATTCGTAAACATTGTATTTTCTCGCGCAAAGGCGCAAAGTAAAAAGCTACTTGAGGAACCTCTGATTAATTACCTTGCCGTCATCCCGGCGAATGCCGGGATCCAGAGATTTCAACGACATGGATTCCGGCCTGCGCCGGAATGACGAATAAATCAGAGCTTCCTTAAAATTTATTTCTTTGCGCCTTTGCGTCTTTGCGCGAGAATGTTTCTTTCCGGATGCCAATCGGCAACATAAGGATGACAACCCGGGTTCAACTCACTTCAACAACGGATGGTCTTTCGGCAACTGATGTGCATACCACATGGCTAACCGGTGCCGCATGGTCTTCTGCGATACCTGGTCTTCAGGCATTGGTGAAATAACCTTGTCATGAACCAGTAACCGGTAAATGTATTCGATCTTCTCATGCGCCGAGTCAGTTGGCTCAAATTCAACAACGCCGCGTTCCCTGCCATACTTCTCACCAGCGAGTATGGCTTCCTTGACCAGTTCCTTTTCGTGCTTGAGTTTTTTCATGCGTAGTTGAGTATAAAAAAATGATTAGTTTAAGTTAGCACGTCATTCCCGCGAAAGCGGGAATCCATGGTTATTTCAAATACAAAAACTGGATTCCCGCTTTCGCGGGAATGACGAATGGATCAGGTCTTGTTATAAATCTCCGAGCCGCCTTTTATAAACTCCTCGGCCTTCTCGTGCATGCCGCGTTCGACTGCGATAT
>DAOVYA010000142.1 GCA_030635865.1 Gammaproteobacteria bacterium
GATGCGGGGCGCGTACTACAGGGCCGGATATCCCTGGCGAGGCTGAAGCGGGTATTGCCGGCCTTGATGTCGACTGAAGGCGAGTTACAGGTTGACCTGGAACTGGGTAAGGATGTGGACGGCACACATTACCTGGCAGGTTCCTTGCGGGGTGGCGTGACATTGAAATGTCAACGCTGCCTGGGAAGCATGATTCTGCCGCTGGATGTGAAATTACGTCTTGGTTTGATTCGTGACAAGGATACTATGAACGATCTGCCGGGTTGGTATGAGCCGTTGATCGTATCTGCTGAACCGGCGGATATTGCAGATATCCTGTCAGACGAAGTATTGCTGGCCCTGCCGATTGTACCCCTGCATGGGGAATCGGATGAATGCCAGGAACTGGTGAAAGATTATCAGCCGCCAGCCGGAGACCAGCGGGAAAACCCGTTTGCTGTTCTGGCGGAATTGAAACAGAAATGACAGTAGAGGAGTAAATAGCATGGCTGTTCAAAAGAGTCGCAAGACACCTTCGCGTCGTGGCATGCGTCGTTCGCATGACAAGTTAAGTGCAAACACGCTTTCGATTGAGCCGACAACCGGTGAGACGCACCTTCGTCACCATATCAGTGCAGATGGTTTTTACCGTGGCCGCAAGGTTATCAACAAGGACCTGGACTAACTGATTTAATACAGGTCGGCTATGCAATCGAGCCCGGTGGAGTGCTGCATGTTCAGGGCACTCCTTAAGTCTGCCCGGGCAGGCTGACCTTGCTTCAATACATCACCCCTCTCCATGAGTAAAGGAATCACGATTGCGCTTGATGCAATGGGCGGCGATTTTGGTCCCGAGGTGGTTATCCCTGCAGCGGTCTCGGTGCTCGCCCAGCATCCGGAGGTAACACTTCTACTGGTAGGGGATAAAACCCTGCTTTCGGCTGGACTGGAAGCTGCCGGTGCCAGTAATAATCCTGGTTTGAAAATTCATCACGCAAGTCAGCAAGTGGAAATGGACGAGTTGCCATCCAGTGCGCTGCGCAACAAGAAAGATTCCTCCATGCGTGTCGCATTAAATCTTGTCAAGGAAGGTACAGCAGATGCCTGCGTCAGTGCAGGAAATACGGGGGCATTGATGGCAACTTCCCGTTTTGTGCTAAAGATGTTGCCGGGCATCACCCGGCCGGCAATTTGTACTGCCTTGCCCTCGACAAAGACCCATACATGGATGCTTGACCTGGGTGCGAATGTTGAATGTGATGCCGAGCACCTGTTCCAGTTTGCCTTAATGGGTTCGGTGCTGGCGGCAGCAGTAGACGGGAACAAGCGGCCCACCATAGGGGTGTTGAATATCGGTGAAGAAGAGATCAAGGGCAATGAACAGGTCAAGGAAGCGGCCAGGCTGATATCAGAAAGTGATTTGAACTATAAGGGTTATGCCGAGGGCGATGATATTTACAAGGGTGATTTTGACGTCATTGTCTGTGACGGGTTTGTCGGCAATATTGCCCTGAAGACCAGCGAAGGCGTTGCCAAGATGATTGCCGGGTTTATCAGGAAGGAATTTACCCGGAACCCGCTTACCAAGCTGTCCGCGCTGCTCGCCATGCCCGTCCTCAAGGCCTTTCGTCGCAGTATAGACCCGCGTCGCTATAACGGCGCCAGCCTGCTGGGTCTGCGTGGTATTGTCATCAAGAGCCACGGTGGCGCGGATGCCCTGGCATTCGGGAATGCTATCAAGGTTGCTGTTCTCGAGGTCAGGGAGGGCGTACCGCATCGCATTAGTGACTACTTGCAGACCTACCAGGAAAACAGAAAAGTCATATGAAATATTCCAGGATTACCGGTACCGGCAGCTACCTGCCCGAGAAGATTCTTACCAACCATGATCTGGAAAAGATCATGGATACCACGGATGAATGGATTCGTGAGCGGACCGGTATTTACAAGCGGCATATAGCGGGCGGTGATGAAACCACCTGTGACCTGGCGGAAATTGCCGCAAACAGGGCAATGGAGGCCGCCGGACGTACGCCGCGCCAGATTGATCTGATCGTGTTCGCCACCACAACTCCGGATCGCGTTTTCCCCAGTACCGCCTGCCTGTTGCAGCAGCGCCTGGATATCCATGGTACCGCGGCATTCGATATTCAGGCTGTTTGTACGGGGTTCGTGTATGCACTGGGTATTGCAGATAAATTTATCAAGACAGGTTCGGCAAAGTGTGCGCTTGTAATTGGTTCGGAGACCCTGTCACGGATCGTTGACTGGAATGATCGCGGCACCGGAATCCTGTTCGGTGACGGTGCCGGTGCTGTAGTCCTGGAAGCCAGCGATGAACCGGGTATTCTTTCAACCCACCTGCATGCTGATGGAAGTTACGAGCATCTGTTGACGGTTAATGCTGGCATATCCCAGGGGTACGACAAGGTGCAGGCAGGTCAGGCCTATGTGCAAATGCAGGGTAATGAAGTCTTCAAGATGGCGGTAAATACGCTTGGTCGCATTGTTGACGAAACACTGGCTGCGAATGACATGGAGAAATCCGACGTTGACTGGTTAATACCACACCAGGCCAATATCCGGATCATCCAGGCCACTGCCAAAAAGCTTAAGATGTCCATGGATCACGTTGTCGTGACAGTAGACGAACACGGCAATACTTCGGCGGCATCCGTACCGCTGGCCCTGGATGTCGCGATTCGCGACGGACGTATCAAGCGCGGGGAAATCCTGTTGCTGGAAGCCTTTGGTGGAGGCTTTACCTGGGGTTCTGCATTATTGAAATACTAATGTTCCTGTCATTGCGAGGAACCAGGTGACGCGGATAAATAATCCTCGTCTTTGCGAGGAACGCAGTGACGCGGCAATCTCATCAAGTCCGGAGAAGTACTCTTGGGGTGCAATGACGAAAAAATTGAGAGGCTCACTGAAATACGATGACTGAAACCGGGAACTTGAAAACAGGCATGGTATTTCCCGGACAGGGATCACAATCGGTGGGTATGCTGGCAGGTCTTGCGGCCGAGCATACAGAGGTCGCTGAAACCTTCGCGCAGGCCAGCGGGATACTTGGTTATGATCTTTGGAAACTGGTCCAGGACGGTCCGGCAGAGGACCTGAACCAGACAGACAGGACACAGCCAGCCATGCTGGTATCCGGTGTCGCTGTCTGGCGGGTATGGCAAGCACTTGACGGGGTAATGCCGGTGGTCATGGCCGGACACAGCCTGGGTGAATATACGGCCCTTGTTTGCAGCGGGTCGCTGGCCTTTGAGGATGCTGTGGGCCTGGTGGCCGAGCGCGGCCGCTGTATGCAGTCAGCCGTTCCGGCCGGTGTCGGCGGGATGGCGGCAATACTCGGTCTGGATGATGAGGCCGTAGCCGGGGTTTGCAGTCAGGCGGCTGATGATGAAGTGGTCACACCCGTTAATTACAATTCACCCGGGCAGGTTGTGATCGCGGGGCACATGACAGCGGTGCAGCGTGCGATTGTCCTTGCAAAGGAGGCAGGGGCAAAACGTGCAGTGGAACTACCGGTCAGTGTCCCCTCACATTGTGCGCTAATGGAACCGGCAGCAGAGCGGTTTTCAAAAAGTCTTGAACAGGTTGTGATTCATCCACCAAAAATACCGGTGATCCAGAACGTGGATGCCGGGACCCATGATGATCCGGAATTGATTCGCGCCAACCTGGGCAAGCAACTATACGAACCGGTGCAGTGGGTCAAATCAGTACAGGCCATGGGTCATATTGGCGTGACGCAGGTTTTCGAAATTGGTCCAGGTAAAGTCCTGGCGGGACTTGGCAAGCGCATAGACAGGACGATTAGTCATGCAGCAGTCCATGATCCGGATACGTTGAAAGCGGCTTTGGCAGTATAAGAGTTAATGTGCAGCAGGAGAGTTACATGTCATTAAGTGAAGAAATCGCACTGGTAACCGGCGCAAGTCGTGGTATTGGCAAGGCTATAGCAGAGGTGCTTGGCAGCAGAGGTGCCACGGTGATCGGTACGGCAACGACAGACAAGGGTGCCGGGGCCATAACAGATTTACTGGCTTCCAGTGGTATCAAGGGCGCAGGCAAGTTGATTGATGTTATCGATCCTGAATCGGTGGCCATACTTGTTAAAGATTTAAAAGATGATCTCGGTGTGCCTACTATCCTTGTCAATAATGCAGGTATCACGCGGGATAATCTTCTGATGCGTATGAAGGAAGAAGAGTGGGACGATGTTATCCAGACTAACCTGACTTCAGCATATCGTATGAGCAAGGCCTGCCTGCGTGGTATGATGAAGGCCCGGCATGGCCGGATTATATCAATTACTTCTGTGATTGGTGCTACCGGAAATCCCGGTCAGGCCAACTACGCAGCCACCAAGGCAGGCGTGATTGGTTTTACCAAGTCACTGGCTCGCGAGGTTGGTTCCCGGGGCATTACCGTCAATGCCGTTGCACCCGGTTTCATTGATACTGATATGACAAGGGCGTTGCCGGATGAGCAGCGGGAGGCCTTGCTTGAGCAGATCGCGCTGGGCCGTCTGGGGGCCGTCGAGGATATCGCCAATGCAGTTGCCTTCCTGGCATCCGCGGATGCCGCCTACATAACGGGTGAGACGATCCATGTGAACGGTGGCATGTACATGAGTTGATAAAGCTGACGACTTGATTATAAATACCATGTAAGTCATTGTTATAGTAAGTATATAAACCGTATAATATGTTCATATGGTGATGCCCGGCGGAGCGGGCGAAAGCAGGGGTTGAAGATACAATGGTTCTTACTTGTATCTTGTATCTCGCATTTACTACAATACTCGCGCAGCCATGGCTGCCAAATTCAAAACACAGAGGAAAAACCCGAAATGAGCAATGTTGATGAGCGCGTCAAGAAGATTGTTATCGAGCAATTGGGGGTAAAGGAAGACGAAGTAAACAATGGTTCTTCATTCGTTGATGACCTTGGCGCTGATTCTCTGGATACAGTCGAACTGGTTATGGCTCTTGAAGAAGAGTTCGAATGCGAGATTCCTGATGAAGAAGCAGAGAAAATCACCACGGTACAACAGGCGATTGATTACGTTAGCGCCCATCTGGGTTGATTTTCCGCACACCGAATTACGGCCGCACACTCACAGCCAAGAGGTGCGGCCTTTTATTTTGTTGACATAGTTGTCAGTACAGAGCGTTTTCGAGGGTCAGGCATGTCCAAAAGGC
>DAOVYA010000008.1 GCA_030635865.1 Gammaproteobacteria bacterium
CGGCATCATCTATCACAGGCGCCGATATCAGGTCACGGTTCTCAAACAGCTTGGCGACGTCTACATCCGGCAGTGTTGCGGAGATAGCCATTGCCTCAGTGTCCATAACATCAGCGACCAGTAAATCAGGGTCATTGGTCAACAGGGTGGTCAGTGGTAACAGGCCCTTGTACTGGTCTGAGCGGTCGACCACGATCAGTGTATCGGTGGTTTCCGGGATATCCACGTGCACTCGCAGGTAGCGCATGACAACATCAATGGTGACATCTGCCCGGACTGTCACCGCGTCGACATTCATCATGCCGCCGGCACTGTCTTCCGGGTAGTGCAGAACGGCTTCCAGCCGGTCGCGGTTCTGCTTGTCCATGGAGCGCAGGACTTCCTGGATAACAGCCCCCGGCAGGTCCTTGATCAGGTCTGCCAGGTCGTCGGCATCCAGACCTTCCGTGGCGGCGACCAGGTCATGGGTCTCCATTTCCTCGATCAGGCCGGCACGGACCTCGTCGTTGACCTGGACCAGCGTTTCACCCCGGTCATCCGGGTCGGTCAGCTCCCAGAGAATCTCGCGTGGTCCGTGCGGGAAGGATTCCAGTAAATCGGCAATTTCTGCGGCATGCAGATTGGTAAGCAGATTCCGGATCTGGCCGGCCGCACCGGAGTCCAGTGCCCGGGTGAGGAGCTTCAGTCGGTTGTGCGTGCTTTGAATTTCTGCGCTTTCGGCCATTTTTCTTAATGTGTTCCAGTCATGAGCGATAACGCCCACCATGAAAAGACTGTGCGCAGTTTAACAGTCTGTCCCGCGTTCGGTAAGGGATGTGTCAGTTAAGGGAGTTGAGCATGTCAACTGAACCTGGAATTCTGTCGGGAGCGGTGTGGTTCAGGAGTTCATCGACCAGCGGGGCGAGTTTTGTAATGGAACTGCTGTTGATGACCTGCTTGACCTCTTGCAAGGCGCTCGGGAGCATACTGAACTCGCTCAATCCCATACCCAGCAATAAGCGGGTAAAGCGCGGGTCGCCAGCCATCTCGCCACACATGTCTACCGGGACTCCAGCTGACTTGCCTGCAACAATGACCATTTTTATGAGTTTTAACACGGCTGGATGCAAGGGGTCATAGAGGTAATTGACTTCGTCGTCGATGCGGTCAATCGCCAGTGTGTACTGGATCAGATCGTTGGTCCCTATGGACAGGAAGTCGACTTGACTGGCGAAATCTGCCGCAGACAGGGCGGCGGCAGGAACCTCGATCATGCAACCAATCTTGATATCCGGTGAAAAAGCCAGGTTTCTGCGTAGCAGGTTGTTCTTGGTCTCGGCGATCAATGCGAGTACCTGGTGGAGTTCCTGGGTGCTGGAAAGCATTGGAATCATCATGCGCACAGGTCCGTGGAAGGATGCCCTCAGGATTGCACGTAGCTGGGGCCGGAACAGGGACAGGTTCTTCAGGCACAGGCGGATGGCGCGCAAACCAAGTGCCGGATTGCTTCTGCCGCTACTGGTATTGCCGTCGACTTCCTTGTCCGCGCCCATGTCGAGCGTGCGTATGGTCAGGGGCTTGCCCTTGAGGGCCTCAATCACTGCCATGTAACATTCATATTGTTCTTCTTCATCCGGTGGTGTACTGCGATTCATGTAGAGAAACTCTGTTCGGTACAGGCCTACGCCACTGGCATTCTCGCGGCTGACGGCCTCGATATCATCAGGGAGTTCTATGTTTGCCATCAGCGTGACCGGAATGTTATCCAGGGTGACAGCGGGTTTTTCAGTCAGTGTAGCCAGTTCGGTGTTGCGCTGCCGCTCCTTTTCCTGCTTTTCAAGGTAATATGCAAGGGTTCTTTCATCGGGTGCGACAATCAACAGGCCCTGTAGTCCGTCAAGAACGATGGTCTCGTCATCCTGGATGTAATGCTGAATGCCGTGGGCACCAACAATGGCAGGTATCTGGACACTGCGGGCAAGTATGGCTGTGTGTGATAGCGGGCCACCGTATTCTGTCGCAAAGGCAATGACTCCCTGGTGTTCCAGCAAGACGGTCTCTGCTGGAGTCAGGTCATCGGTCAGTACGATTGCATTTTCCAGTGAGTCGGAATCAACCCGTGTTTCACCCTGGCCGGTATCAAGCAGTAATCGCTGGATGCGGTTGATAACATGATCCACGTCATCCCGGCGGGTGCGCAGGTAGGCATCATCCATCTGCGCGAATACAGCCACGACGGCATCACGTTGCAGTTTCAGCGCCCACTCGGCATTACAGCCATATTCCCTGATGTGTTCAATCGGGGTGGTTACCAGGGTGGCATCGTCAAGCATCAGGAGGTGTGTATCGATGAAGGTCGCAATGTCTGCGCGGGTGTCTTTCGGGATGCGTTGCCGAATCGACTGAAGCTGTTGACGGGCCGTTTCGACGGCACCGAGAAAGCGTGATATTTCGTCTTCGATCAGGTTTTCGGGGATGCTGATTTCAAGTACATCAATGCTGCCCCGCATGATTACATGCGCCTTGCCTATGGCAACGCCTCTGGAAACACCAATACCGGATAGTGCCAGGCTCATGTTTTATTACCACGCTATATTGTGTTAGTCATGTTCCCCGAATTTTTCTGCTACCAGTTTTACAAGGTTGTCCGCTGCTTCCTGTTCGTCATTGCCACTGGTTCTTATGGTCAACTCTGTGCCTTTTGAAGCTGCGAGCATCATGACACCCATAATACTCTTGCCGTTAACGCTCTGCTCATTCCTTGCGATATCGATATCGCTTGCGTAGCCTGAAGCCATGGTCACCAGTTTTGCAGCCGCACGTGCGTGCAGACCCAGTTTATTGACGATGGTTACGTTACGCTCCTGCATGTCAGGATGCCTGTTTGCGTGACGTAACGATGATACCGTCACGTGCTCCGCTTGCCGCTTTTTCGGCCAGCATACCGAGACCGAGTTCAGGGTAATTCATAACGCGCAACAACATGGGGATATTGACGCCGGAAATGACATGGATGGCGTGCCTGTCCATCAGCTGGGTGGCGACGTTACTGGGGGTGCTGCCATAAAGATCGGTAAGCACCAGCACGCCGTCACCCTGGTCGAGGTCTGCACAGGCCTGGCTGGCTGTTTCAAGCAGCAGGTCCGGGTCGCAATCTTCCTGTACGGGGAGTGCTTTGTACCTGAGCGGACAATTACCCAGGATGGCGGTTGTCGTGTCGAGCAGATCCTGTCCGAGTCGCCCATGTGTGATGAGTAGCAAGCCTGTTTTCATTCCAGTTCCCTGTGCCTGACGACGACATCACCTGCCTGTTTGCCGAGGCTTGTTGCCAGCTTGTTAACAAGGTATACAGAACGGTGTTGACCGCCTGTGCAACCTATCGCGATACTCAGATAACTCCGGTTGTCCGCTTTGAACCGGGGAATCCAGGTCGATAGAAATTGTTCCAGATGATTATACAGTTCCTGAACCATTGTTTCCCTTTCAAGGAACATTATTACATCTTTATCAAGGCCGGTCAGGTTTCGCAGGTTTGCCTGCCAGTGCGGGTTGGGAAGGCAGCGCGCATCGAAGACAAGATCGGCGTCAGCAGGGATGCCGTGCTTGTATCCAAATGAGCGCAGCAGTAATGAGAATTCTGCGTCATCATCTTCCCCGATACACTCGCGAACGAGGTCGCGCAACTGGTGGAGGTTGGTATGGCTGGTGTCAATCAGCAGGTCTGCATTGGCGGCAATCGGTGCAAGCAGTTTACGTTCCTCGTGAATGGCGTCGGTGAGCGGGAGATCGATACCCGAGAGGGGGTGTTTGCGTCGCGTTTCACTAAAACGTTTCAGCAGGGTTGGGTCATCGGCTTGCAGGAACAGTATTTTGCATGTCGTTCCCTTGCTTTTAAGTTCTGCGATGATCTCCGGGAACCGGTTGAGCTGTTCCGGGCGATTGCGTGCATCAATGCTGACGGCTACTTTGTTGCCGGATACCAGGCGTTGATCGCGAACCTCACTTGCAAAGCCGTCCAGCAGTCCGACCGGCAGATTATCGATGCAATAGAAACCGATATCTTCGAGGGTGTGCAGGGCGATTGTTTTACCGGATCCTGACAGGCCACTGATAATCGTCATGTTCATTGGCGAACATTTTCCAGCCGGCGTTTCTGGCGGTCAATAAATGCCTGGCTGGCGTCATACCCCTTCATGTTCAGGATGTGGTTGCGTACTGCGACTTCCAGCAGCACAGCCAGGTTCCTGCCCGGCCCTACGGGCAGTGTGATTTCCGGGATATCGACGTTTTGTATGGTCCGTATCTGTTTACTACCATGCAGGCGGTCCATTTTTTCGGCGTCATCAATGTCCTGTAATACAACGATCAGTCGCAGATTGCGGCTCTGCTTGATAGCACTGGCCCCGAACATGGCGCGCACATTAAGAATGCCGAGCCCTCGTACTTCAAGGAAATCACGCAGCATTTCCGGGCATGTCCCGTTCAGGGTATCCGGTGAGGTGCGGGCAAATTCTGTTGCGTCATCAGCAATCAAGCGGTGTCCACGGGTCAGCAGCTCGAGGGCAAGTTCGCTTTTTCCGATACTGGATTCACCTGTTATCAATACACCGGTGCCCATGACCTCCATAAAGACACCATGCAAAGTAATTTTTTTAGCGAAGAAATTACTGAGGTAGTACTGCAGGTTGCGGATGATTTCATCACTGGCCAGTTTTGCAGAGAGCACGGGGGTACGGTTTGCTTCTGCTGCCGATATCAGGTCAGCAGGTGCCGGTAGTTCCTTGGCAATGATTATCAGTGTGGATTGTCCCGAAAATAACCGTGTAATTGTATCCTTGCGTGAATTCTTTTTGAGGTTCTCCAGGTATTCCAGCTCCTTGCTGCCAAGTACCTGGACGCGCTGCGGGTTGATCAGGTTAAGGTGCCCAACCAGTGATATTTCGGCGGGTGAATCCTTGCTGGAATGTACGATCTGGTTCTGGAGGTTTTCACCACTTATCCAGTGGAGCCCCAGTTTCTCGCACTGGCTGTTGTACAAGGTTCCTATTTCGAGCGTTGTACTCATGCAGAAATTCGCTGGCTCTCCCATTGGTACAGCTGTTCGAGAATGCATTGCCCGGATTCGCAGTCCCTCAGTGCCGCGCAGATTACGGGATTACTGAAAATCTCGGCGATCGTCGACAACACCTGCAGGTGTTCCTCGGTGGAGTCTTCCGGGACGAGCAGGGCAAAGACCAGGTCGACAGCCTGACCATCGGAGGCGTCGAACTCAACGGGATCATCGAGCTTGGTGAATGCGCATACCGGCGCTGTGAGAGACGCCATCCTGCCATGTGGTATGGCAACACCCTTGCCAAGGCCGGTGCTGCCCAGTTTCTCCCGGTTGATCAGGGCATCAAAGATGTCATTTTGCGTGATTTGTGATGTGTTACCGGCCAGTAGCGCCGCAAGGTTTTCAAGCAGGCGTTTTTTGCTGCCAGCCTCTGCGCAGCAGGAAATGCGTTCTGGTTCGAGTAGATCGGTTATGTTCATGAGGGTTCTGGGTTCTGTAATAAACAATAAGACGGCAGCATGGCTGCAGGGCATGTTTGTTACAAATCCTTGCTTATTGATCCTTCGCTGCGGTGGTGGTCGGTTAGTTTTTCCTTGTGTTTCTTGGCCTGCCGGTCGAGTTTGTCAACAAGGGAGTCAATAGCTGCATACATGTCTTCCTGTACGGAATCGGCAAATAACTTGCCGCCGCTGACGTTCATGGTGGCCTCGGCCTTGTGTCTTTGTTTCTCGACACTCAGGACAACATGGATATCTGTAACATGATCGAAGTGTCGTTCAAGTCGCTCCATCTTGCTATTTACATAGTTGCGCATTGGAGTGGTAAGGTCTATATGGTGTCCGGTCAGACTTAATTGCATGATTGCCTCCTGTAAGTTATGCCTATGCCAGGCGTTTACGTTCGTTTGATGGTGAAATGGAAAGTGCTTCCCTGTATTTGGCTATGGTTCGTCTTGCGACGTTAATGCCCTGTTCTGCGAGTACACTCGCCATCTTGTTGTCGCTCAGAGGCTTCCTTGGGTTCTCTGCGGCGACCAGTTTCTTGATGATAGCCCTGATTGCCGTGGCTGAACACTCGCCGCCTGTCTCGGTAGAGACGTGGCTTGAGAAAAAAAACTTGAATTCGAAGATTCCCCTCGGGGTATGCATGTATTTCCTGGTGGTTACCCGGGATATCGTGGATTCATGCATATCGATGGCCTCGGCAATGCTGCGCAGCACCAGGGGTTTCATTGCCTCTTCACCATAGTCGAGGAAACCACGCTGCCGTTCGACAATGCAAGTGGCCACCTTGATGAGTGTGTCGTGCCGGCTCTGGAGGCTTTTCAGGAACCAGCGTGCCTCCTGCAGGTTGGTGCGCAGGTAATTATTGCCCTTGCTGTTGCTGCCGCGCTTGACCATGTTTGCATACAGGGAGTTGATGCGCAATTTTGGTATCGAGTCAGTGTTCAAATCGACAGTCCACTTGCCATTCTTTTTTTTAACATATACGTCCGGGGCGATATATTCGGGTTCCGTGTCATTGAACTGTGCGCCGGGACGGGGATTCAGGGATTGTATCAAGTGGATGACTTGTTTCAGGTCATCGGTAGATAGCTTCATTTTCTTGCCAAGCTTGCTGAAATCACGGTTACTCAGCAGACCGAAATAGTCCCTGATCAGGATTTTTGCTTCCGTTAGCCAGGGGGTGCTTTTCTCAAATTGTGTTAGTTGCAATTGCAGGCATTCCTGCAGGTCACGGGCGCTAACCCCGATCGGGTCAAATTGCTGGACGCGGTGCAGTACCGCCTGAACTTCCTCGGGATCAACTTCCAGGGTCTTGTCCAGGTTGTCGTGGATTTCTCCGAGACTGGCAGTCAGGTAGCCGGAATCATCGATGGCGTCAATAATTGTCCGGGCGATCAGCTTATCGGTTTCCGAGATATTCGTCAGTTCAAGTTGCCAGGTGAGGTGACCTTGGAGACCGCCACTGCTGACGGTGATGGTTTCATAAATGTCACGGGTATTACCCTGTTCGGGTGCACTGATATTACTGGTTCCTGTATCAAATACATCATCCCAGTTGCTGTCTGTCGGTAGTTCGTCCGGGATGACCTCGCTGCTGCCTTCTGCCCCCGGTGCGTTGTCATTGCCGGTTGCTTCGGCATTATCCACGGCCTCGTCCGGCAGGGTGCCCTCGCCATCATCCTGTTCCAGCATCGGGTTTGATTCAAGTGCGTCCTGTACCTCGGTCTCCAGCTCAAGGGTCGAGAGCTGTAACAGGCGAATTGCCTGCTGCAACTGGGGTGTCATGGTCAGTTGCTGGCTGATACGGAGTTGAAGTGTTTGCTTCATATGTGATTTTTCTGGAGCCGCCAAAGAAACCCGCTGCCCTCGTTACAAGTATAGGGCATTTTCCATGCCAAATAAAAAGCCCACCAATAAATCATTGGATTACAACCTGAATTCATTGCCCAGGTAGACATCGCGCACCTGTTGATTATCGAGAACGGCTTCCGGTGTGCCCTCTGCGATGATCCTGCCTTCATTGAGTATGTAGGCGTGATGACAGATGCTGAGTGTTTCCCTGACATTATGGTCGGTAATCAGGACGCCGATACCACGCTCTCTCAGGTGTAATATGATTTGCTGAATATCGATGACAGAAATCGGGTCCACGCCGGCAAATGGTTCGTCGAGCAGGATGAAACGTGGATTGGCAGCCAGTGCGCGTGCAATCTCTACGCGGCGGCGCTCACCACCCGAGAGACTCACGCCGGGTTGCTCTGAGAGATGGTTGATATGCAGTTCCTGCATCAATGATTCGAGTGCTTCCTGGCGGGCAGGATTGTCCAGATCCTTGCGGATTTCAAGGACGGCCATGATGTTCTCTGCCGCACTTAGTTTTCTGAATACAGAAGGTTCCTGTGGCAGGTAGCCCAGCCCATGCAGTGCGCGCACATGCATGGGTTGACCGGTCAGGTCGGTTTCGTCAAGTTCAATCCGGCCTTCCCCGCACGGGACCAGGCCGACGATCATGTAGAAGCACGTTGTTTTACCTGCACCATTCGGACCCAGCAAGCCTACAACCTGGCCACTGTCAATCGTCAATGACACGTCGTCAACAACACGTCGCGATTGGTAGCTCTTGCCGAGATTGTCTGCTGTAAGTCGACTCATTGTTTGTTGTTTGTCTGGTCGTTGTCCTGGTTGTTTTTCGGCGGCAGGGTAATATGCACGCGGTCCCGTTTGTTCTCGCTCCCTGCGTTCACCGTGTTGTCTTTCAGGTTGATAACAATGCGCTCGCTGCGAAATTCCTCTTCACCGGTCTGCCAGATGCGCGCATTTCCCAGCAAAATTACGCGTTCATCAGTGGCGCTATATTCGATGCTGTCGGCTTCTGCATGCTGATCTGTATCATCATTGTCCCGGCGTTGCTGCAAGGTTGCCGGCTTGCCGGTCAGGGTGATTCTGTCCATCTGCTTGTTTGCAAGGTAGACTGCCATGCGGTTGCCTCGCAGATGGAGCGTGCCCTGGCGTAGCTGTACGTTGCCTTCATAGATACTCTTTTCACCTTGCTCGCTAAGCGTTGCCCTGTCAGCCTCTATGTGTATTGGCTGGTTGCGATCGGTATCCAGCCCCCAGGTTGCAACCGGCGCGAACAACAGCAGCAGGGCAGTCACTCGCAACAGTTTCCGTGGTACTGAACTAGCCTGCGGCATTGATCGTGCCTCGTACCCGGGACCGGAATTCCAGCAGGCTCTTTCTGAAATCTGCTTTTAAACCAATGGCATCAATTTTGTACTGTGGCGCGGAAACGCTGACCGCATTATCTGTTTCGGCCGATTCTTCGTCGGGTTTAACCAGCAGGTCACTGGTTCGTATATGCAATGGTTTGCTGCCCAGGCGATGGATGCTTACTTTGCCCAGAAACCACAATTGGTCTCCTTTATCGGTCATTTGCCCGCGTTCGGAAGCAATATCCCAATTGTCTCCGGCGGGGCGGTTGACCTCGATAAAAGGCCGGGTCAGGTCGAAGCGTTCTGTGTCGGGGGAGTGGCGCAAATAATCAGCCGCGAGACGATAGGCGGGCTGGCCGGATTCATCCATGACGGTTACCTCGATCTGATCGGCAAACATGTCGGGTCCGCGCTTGTGGTCAGTAGCGGCAGGGATCCCGGTTTCCGGCCTTTGCAGGAACCATCCGCTGGCAACAACGAGGAATAACAGTATCACTAGCAGTGTTCGCCTGGTATTCACAGATAGTTGTTCAGTTCGTCGTCGAGTACACCCCTGGCTTGCATGAGCATTTCGCAAACATCACGAGCGGCACCACGCCCCCCGGGACTGGGTGTTTGCCAGTGACTGTGTTTGCGTACCAGTTCATGCGCGTCCTGGACGGCAATAGCCAGGCCGACCCGGCGCATGATCGGGAGGTCAACGACATCATCGCCCACGTAGGCGGTTTCTTCCGCCGAGATCCCGAGTTTGGCAATCAGTTCCTCGAAAGCCGGCAGTTTTTCAAGTTTCCCCTGGTATACATGGGATACACCAAGGTTTTCCATGCGGTGCTCAACAACACGGGACGTTCGGCCGGTAATAATGGCAATAATAACCCCGTGTTTCTGCAGCATCTTGATGCCATGGCCGTCACGGGAATTGAAGGCCTTGTATTCCTGTCCATCGTCACCGATAAACAGGCTGCCATCGGTGAGTACACCGTCTACATCAAAAATAAGCAATCGAATGCCTGCAGCTTTTTCAAGTATGTCTTTCATGGCACAAGTATTTTCGACCCCGTTACACTACACCGGCACGTAACAGGTCATGCATGTTCAGTGCACCCACCAGCTCGTTATCATCATTTGTGACAGGCAGGGCATTGATCTTGGTGGTATCCATGATCTGCAGTGCTTCTGCAGCCAGCATGCCGGGGTGTATTGCTGTGCAATCGGCGGTCATGACATCCCGGACCCGGGCGGTATGCAAGTCAATCTTGTGATCGATGGCACGTCGCAGGTCACCATCTGTAAAAACTCCGGCGAGTTTTTTATTTTCATCAACGATGGCGGTCATGCCAAGGCCTTTTCGGGTCATCTCCATCAGTGCGTCACTCAGCAAGGTGTCGTCATCCACCCGGGGGATGGCATCGCCCGTATGCATCAGGTCATCGATTAACAGCAGTAAACGGCGCCCGAGTGTGCCGCCGGGGTGAGAGCGCGCAAAGTCCTCTTCTGTAAAGCCGCGTGTTTCAAGCAGTGCTACGGCCAGCGCATCGCCCATGGCAAGGGCTGCCGTAGTGCTTGCAGTAGGCGCAAGTCCCAGCGGGCAGGCTTCTTTCTCGACGGAAACATTGATGTTTGCCGTGGCAGCCCTGGCAAGTGTTGATTCGGGGTTGCCTGTCATGGCGATCAACGGGACATCGAGCCTTTTGATAATAGGCAGAATGGTAATAATTTCATCGGTTTCACCCGAGTTGGAGAGTGCCAGTACGGCATCCGAACTGGTAATCATGCCCAGGTCACCATGGCTGGCCTCGCCGGGGTGGACAAAAAATGCCGGTGTTCCGGTACTGGCGAGCGTGGCGGCAATCTTGCCGGCGATATGACCGGACTTGCCCATGCCGATGACAACAACACGGCCCTTGCATGCCAGCATCAATTGGCATGCCTGGGTAAACGATGGCTTGTTGACCTGTGCTGTCAGCCCGCTAATGGCGCGTGCTTCGGTATTGATAACAGCGCACGCGAGCTCTTGCAGTCTCTCGTCATTCATATAATTATTTATGCTCTGGATTCAATTGCTTACACAGGCTCTTTGTGAGCGTGCCGGACCCTAGCCGGTAGTATTGAAGTATAACAGGGTCTGGTAGGCGGCATAGGCACCCACCATTATCGCCCCTTCGAGGCGGTTGATGCGCCCCGGTCCGCGGAACCCGTATGCCATCGCGAACATCAGCAGTGTGAGCACAATCATGATGGGGTAGTCGCGGGTCAGGACTTCGCTATCGATAACCGACGGATGAATCAGTCCAGGCAGGCCGAGCACGGCAAGCAGGTTGAATATATTGGAGCCGATTACGTTGCCAATGGCAATGTCATGTTCATTCTTGATGGCACTCATTACGGAAGCCGCCAGTTCCGGCAAACTGGTACCCAGGGCGACAATGGTGAGACCTATCACCAGGTCGCTGACGCCGAGTTCGTGGGCGATGGAGACGGAACCCCATACCAGCATCCGGGAGCTGACCAGCAAAAGTAACGATCCTGTCACAAGCCAGAACATGGCTGCTGCCATACTCATGTCTGTAGGGATTTCCTCGGCAAATTCTTCCCCCAGGGGATCACTGCGTGATTGTGCATTGCGGGCCAGGCTTATCATCCAGACCAGCATGATGCCCATACCCGTTAACAGTATGGCACCGTCCAGGCGTCCGAGCGTGCCATCTAACAACAACAACAAGGCAACCGTCATTACCAGGAGCAGGATCGGTAACTCGCGGCGCAGGATGCTCGAATTAACGCTGAGGGGCAATGCCAGTGCAGTCACTCCGAGGATCAGTGTTGAGTTGGTAATATTCGAACCAATGGCATTACCGATGGCCAGGCCGGTGTTGCCCTGCCAGGAGGCCACGCCCGAAACGAGTATTTCCGGTGCGGAGGTACCCAGGCCGACAATCGTCAACCCGATGATCAGTGGAGATATATTGAGGTTGAACGCCAGGGCGCTGGCGCCGACTACAAAGCGGTCGGCACTCCATGTAAGCAGGGCAAATCCGCCCGCAATCGCCAGTAATTCAATCCACATGCGTGTTTAACCTGGATTGAGCGGGTGGGGTATGCGTTTCGCTTCGGCTGTGGGTTTTCCAGCAGGCATTGATGCGGCAGACGGGCATAAATATTTAATTTCCATGCAACTCCGGGTCGCTAACTGTTTTATCATACACGTCGATGTGGCTGGGCCAAATGCTGCTTGTGGGCATTTCGGGATCTTCCAGACCTGGTTTAGCGAGTTTAAAGATGCAGGAAACCGGCAACAAAACACAGGAACCCGTGGTCCGGGTTCGTGATCTGAAATTCGCACATGGCGACCGCGTGGTATTTGATGGTGTTGATCTGGATATTATGCCGGGTTGCGTGACAGCTATCATGGGACCGAGCGGGTCCGGCAAGACCACGTTGTTGAAACTGATTGGTGGCCAGTTGCGCCCACAGTCTGGCTCAATTCATGTCTACGGAGAACAGGTATCTGCCCTGAATCGAAGGGCACTGTATCGCTTGCGCAGACGCATGGGCATGTTGTTTCAGAGTGGCGCGCTACTGACGGATATCACGGTTTTCGAGAATGTGGCTTACCCGATTCGTGAGCATACCGGTTTACCGGAATCACTGGTCCGTAACCTGGTGCTGATGAAACTCCAGGCTGTCGGCTTGCGTGGTGCGGCCGGTTTGATGCCGAGTGAATTGTCCGGTGGCATGGCCCGGCGCGTGGCCCTGGCAAGAGCGATTGCGCTGGACCCGATGATGGTTATGTATGACGAGCCGTTTACCGGGCAGGATCCGATTTCCATGGGTATATTGGTGAAGTTGATCCGTGAACTTAATGATGCACTGAACCTGACCAGTATCGTGGTGTCCCATGATGTGCGGGAAACGGCTGCTATTGCTGACTATGTGTACCTGTTGTCAGAGGGCAGGGTGATGGACCATGGCAAGCCGGAGAGTTTGTGGAAGTCGGCCTCGGCATGGTCTCAACAGTTTTTGAATGGCTTGCCGGATGGACCGGTGGCTTTTCATTATCCGGCACCCGATTTCAGGGATGACTTGTTAGGGGCCTGTCGGACTTAGTATGAACCTGCTGCGGAAAAACCATTTTGGCCGGATTCTCCGATCCATTTCGTTAAACAGGCTCACTATTTGCCTCAATGGATCGAAAAATCTGACTCAAAATGGCTTCTCCTCGCTACGATCAACCAGGTCCGGCAGGCTCCCGGGTAATCCTGATGCTTGACGGATTTCAGAACCTGGGAAAGGCAACTATCCGGTTTTTCGAGCGGCTCGGTCGTGCTCACCTGTTCCTGTTGCAGATCCTGGCGAGTATTCCGGCGGTGTTGCCAAGGCCGCGTCTGGTGTTGAACCAGCTGTTTGCCGTTGGTGTCCTGACGCTGGTAATTATCCTGGTATCGGGTCTGTTTGTTGGCATGGTGCTCGGGCTGCAGGGTTACAATACGCTGGTTGATTTCGGGGCCGAGGAATCGCTCGGTGTCATGGTGGCCCTGTCGCTGGTACGCGAACTGGGTCCGGTGGTGACGGCACTGTTATTTGCAGGCCGTGCGGGTTCCGCCCTGACAGCAGAGATCGGTTTGATGAAAGCGACAGAACAGCTGTCCGGCATGGAAATGATGGCTGTCGATCCAATCCGGCGTGTGATTGCACCACGGTTTCTGGCCGGTTTTATGAGCATGCCGCTATTGGCGGCAATATTCGCTGCCGTAGGTGTTTATGGGGGCCATTTTGTCGGGGTTGGATTGCTGGGCGTTGATGATGGTGCATACTGGGCGCAGATGCAGAGCCAGGTCGATTTGTCGGACGATATATATAATGGTGTTATCAAGAGCGTGGTATTCGGATTTGTTGCCGTGTGGATCGCATTGTTTGAAGGCTACGATGCGGTACCAACAGCGGAAGGTGTCAGCCGTGCGACGACCCACACCGTGGTGCATACCTCGCTGGCTGTGCTGGGGCTGGATTTCGTGCTGACTGCGCTGATGTTTGGAGACTAGAACACTTATGAATAACAGAACAATCGAGATCGGGGTTGGACTGTTCGTGGCGACTGGTATTGCTGCATTGTTTATGCTCGCAATGCAAGTAAGTAACCTGGGTAGTATCGTCAGCGGTAGTAGTGACAGCTATATCATTTCTGCTGCATTTCAAAACGTTGGCGGGCTTAAGGAACGTGCACCTGTTACGGTTTCCGGTGTGCTTGTCGGGCGTGTTGATGCCATTGATTATGACCTGGAAGCGTACGAGGCGGTCGTTACCCTGCGCATTGACAGCTCTTATGACAAGTTTCCTGAAGACACAGCGGCGAGCATCTTCACCTCGGGCCTCCTGGGGGAGCAGTATATTGCCCTTGAGCCGGGCGGTTCCCTGAGCAATCTCGGGAACGGCGACCGGATACAGTTGACCCAGTCGGCGTTAGTGCTGGAGCAGATTATCGGGCAATTTCTCTTCAGTAAGACAGCCCGGGATCTGGAGCAGTAACAAGTGTGATGTAATGGATAACGTGCACATACCAGAGGCCCACACCAGAATGTTTTCCTCCATGTTAAGCCGAGTGCTGCCCCCGGCAAGCGTATTGATAATGGCGCTTGCCTTGCTGTTCCCGACAGCTGCTGCAGCACATGACGTATCGCCGCTGGAACTCGTTCGGGACACCTCGTCACGCATGCTGGTGGCAATGAAGGATGAAGGTGCGGCTATTGCAGCAGATCCAGCCGTTCTGGATAAACTGGTCGAAGAAATCGTGTTGCCGTATTTCGATTTCAGGCGCATGAGCCAGTGGGTGCTCGGGAAATACTGGCGCAAGGCAGCACCGGACCAGCGTGAACGTTTTGTTGTGGAGTTTCGCAACTTGCTGGTCCGCACGTATGGACGGTTCTTGTCCGACTATGCCGGTGAGAAAGTTATCTATCTTCCGGTTGGTGAAGTAGGTGATGCGGCCAGTGTAACGGTGCGTACCGAAATTGAGCTGAGTGATAATACCGCTGTTCCGGTTGCATACTCCCTGTATCTGGGTTCGGATGGCTGGAAAGTTTATGATGTAGCGTTCGACGGGGTCAGTATGGTGACAAACTATCGTTCATCTTATGGTCGTATCATACGGATGGAGGGTATGACCAGCCTGATTGACCAGATGGCCCGGCGTAACACGGCGCAGACCGGTGGCTGAGCCCGGCCTTACAAAGGCAGGCAATGGTCGCTGGCTGCTTGAAGGAGAACTGGGTTTTGCATCTGTACCTGCGGTACTGGAATCGTCGGCTAAAGGTTTAACAGACAGCCGGGAAATCCAGGTTGATCTTAAGGGTGTTACCCGGGCTGACAGTGCGGGCCTGGCGTTGCTTGTTGAATGGCTGCGTGAATCTGAACATGCCGGCAAGGTGATAACTTTTACAAATGTGCCGGAACAGCTATTGGCCATTGCCAGGTTGTGCGGCCTGGACGAAATTCTTTCTTTTCAAGGCAAGTAAGGTAACCATCAAATGACAGGTAGTGAACTGGAAGCATTGATCAAGGCGGGCATCCCTGATGCGGTGGTCATGATCAGGGGCGAGGGTGATCATTTCGAAGCGGAAGTGGTCAGTGCGCAGTTTCAGGGCTGTTCGCCGGTTGCCCGGCATCAGCTGGTATATGCTACGCTCGGCGACCGAATGGGTGGTGAAATTCATGCGCTGGCGTTACATGCCTACACGCCTGATGAGTGGGCGAAAAACCCCCGTATTCAGTAAATTACCGGAAGATTCCGAATCTTGGACAAACTCATCATAAAAGGCGGCGTGCCCCTGAAAGGCGAAATCCGGATTTCAGGCGCAAAGAATGCCGTGTTGCCGATTATGGCGGCCACCCTGCTGGCGGATTCACCCATCACTATCCGGAATATTCCGCATTTGCATGACGTCACCACCACAATGGAGCTGCTCGGTCGCATGGGTGTCCTGTTAACGGTCAATGAAAAAATGGACATCGAGGTGGATGCCCGGCCGATCAGGTCCCTGTATGCACCCTATGAACTGGTGCGGACCATGCGTTCATCGATCCTGGTACTGGGGCCGATGTTGTCGCGTTTTGGCCGTGCGGATGTTTCACTGCCCGGTGGCTGTGCGATCGGTTCCCGGCCGGTAAATTTACATGTCAAGGGCCTGCAGGCCATGGGCGCGGATATTGTTGTGGAGAATGGCTACATCAAGGCGCGCGTGAAACGTCTGAAGGGTGCGCGCCTGGTCATGGATCTTGTGACCGTGACGGGCACTGAAAACCTGATGATGGCGGCGACCCTTGCCGATGGTGTGAGCGTGATTGAAAACGCGGCCCGTGAACCGGAGGTTACCGATCTTGCCAATTGTCTGAATGCGATGGGTGCGAAGGTCATGGGTGCCGGTACGGACA
>DAOVYA010000110.1 GCA_030635865.1 Gammaproteobacteria bacterium
ATATATGATGTTGAATACCCTTAAAATGTCCCGTCATCGCGAGTCCACCCCCTTCGTTATTGCGAGTCCACCCCCCGTCATTGCGAGCGAAGCGTGGCAATCTCGTAAAGCTGGCAGCGGACCCTATGAGATTGCCGCGTCACTGCGTTCCTCGCAAAGACGGGAATTTTTTCAAGGATATTCAACATCGTCTATGAACCAGTTTGAGGTCATCATTATCGGTGGGGGGATTGTCGGTGCAACGGCGGCCTGCGCGCTTGCACTGGAAGGTGTCGATGTGGCGCTGGTTGAGGCACGTGCGCCATTGTCCGCTGAGCCGCCGACACGTGATCCGCGCATGTTCGCCATCACCCGTGCCTCAGAGCGTATTTTCAGGTCGCTGGGTGTATGGGAGGCGATCGCGGCACAGGATGTCTGCGCATTCAGCGATATGGAAGTCTGGGATGCTGATGGCCCGGGTTTGATTCACTTTGATTGTGCTGAACTGGGTGAGCCGTGTCTGGGTTACATTATCGAGCCGGGGATTATTCATTCCGCGCTCATGAACAGGCTGGATGCGCTTGACCGTGTCACCCTGTTTTGCCCGAACGCCTTCCAGGATATCCGCATCACTGACAGTTTGGCGGAAGTGCAGCTTGAAGACGGCCAGGTGTTGACCGCCGCGCTGGTGATGGCGGCAGATGGCGCGCATTCGCCGGTGCGTGCAACCATGGGTATTGAAACGCACAGCCATGACTACCGGCAAAGCAGCCTGGTTGCGCTGGTAAAAACCGCTGATCCACATCTTGATACGGCCTGGCAACGATTCCTGCCAGGCGGGCCGTTGGCTTTTTTGCCCATGAGCGACGGCTGGTGTTCCATTGTATGGACGCTGCCCTCGTCAGAGATAGACCGGGTACTGGCATTGGACAAGCAGGTATTTCATGCAGAGCTGGCAACCGCGTTTGATTCACGGCTGGGTGCGATCGTCGATTCCGGGGAGCGTAAGGCCTACCCGCTACACCGGGTACATGCCGACCACTATGTGCGTGCACGGCTCGCCCTCGTTGGGGATGCGGCGCACGCCATCCATCCACTGGCAGGCCAGGGCGTCAACCTGGGGCTGCTGGATGTCGCGGTCATCGCGGAAGTAATCGCCGCGGCCATCAATGCAGGCAAGGATCCAGGCGCCATCGCGGTGTTGCGCCGCTACGAGCGCTGGCGTCGCAGTGACAATCTGTTAATGATGGCTGCGATGGATGGATTGAATCGCCTGTTCAGCAATGCCGACCCCGCGCTGGGCTGGGTCCGTAATCTTGGACTGTCGCTGGCCGGCCGTGTAACCCCGGGGCGTCACTTGTTGATGCGCCATGCCATGGGCCTGAGCGGTGATTTGCCTGCACGGGCACGGGAAGACCGGGCAGAGGACCCGGTACCTGCCTGATCTGTAGCAGCGTGCTGGCGCGGATACCGCATGGCGGCTATATAACACCTTGTTATTACTGAATAAATTAGTATCTGCCCAAAAACGCTGTAATTTCTCTCGCAAAGCTTCCGCTCCTGCTCACGCCCCTTACCTACATCCCTGTAGGCAAAGACGCCAAGACGCCAAGAAATAAATATTAATATGTATTTATAACAATAGCTTATAACTTTGCGTTCTTTGCGTCTTTGCGAGAGTTTTTCTTTTTGGATAGATGCTAATAAATTCCACCCATCGTTTCTCTCGTCCCGTATATCTATTTATATAGGCGGTTGCCTGGCCGGTTTGTACGGGACGGGCCCTGTGCTTCGCAAGGTGATGACGCTGGCGGCATAACCCTCCTGAAATATGGAACTCGTCCGCTGGCAGGGGTATATTTGCGCCTCAACGTAACTCTGCTGCGGGAGAGGGTCCGGGCCAGGCGGTCAGGACGGCCGAAGGCGCAACCCGCCCGGAAACGCTCAGGCAAAAGGACTGTAGCAGTAGTTGACTCTGGAGAGCGGCCGTAAAGCGGTCCACCGAAGGGGACAGGCCCGCCATATGGGGAGGCTGACTCTCTCAGGTCACAGGACAGAGGGGCGGCGGATGGCGCAGGCTACCGCCGCCTTTTTTATTGCCTGGAAAATAACGATAGAGAACCTGACGATTATGAGTAACCGAACACCCTTATATGATGAACATGTTGCCGATGGCGGCAAGCTGGTTGATTTTGCCGGCTGGGAAATGCCGATCAATTACGGTTCGCAGATCGAAGAGCACAACCAGGTACGCAAGGACGCCGGTATGTTTGATGTCTCGCATATGACAGTTGTGGACCTGGAGGGTGACCGGACCCGTGAATTTCTACGCCACCTGCTGGCCAATAATATCGATCGCCTGAAGGACAGTGGCAAGGCGCTCTACAGTTGTATGCTGAATGAGGCGGGTGGTGTTATCGATGACCTGATCGTATATTTCCTGCGGGACGATTTTTTTCGTATGGTGGTCAATGCCGGGACCCGCGAAAAGGATATTGCCTGGCTGGAAAAACAGGCAACAGCGTTCTCGGTGAGCATCAGCGAGCGCCCGGAACTTGCCATGATCGCGGTGCAGGGTCCCAGTGCACGTGATAAGACCCTCCCGTTACTTGCGGATTCTGTGCGGTCAGCCGCCAGTGAACTGAAACCGTTTTTTGGCGTGTTTGACGGAGACTGGTTTATTGCCCGCACCGGTTATACCGGTGAAGACGGTTTTGAAATCATATTGCCGGCCGCCGAGGCGGCCGGTTTCTGGCAACGCCTGCGTGACGCCGGTGTTAAACCTGTCGGGCTGGGTGCCAGGGACACCCTGCGGCTGGAGGCCGGCATGAACCTGTACGGTTCGGATATGGATGAATCGATTTCACCGCTGGAAGCGGCACTCGGCTGGACAGTCGCCTGGGAACCGGCAGAGCGCGATTTTATCGGGCGTGCTGCGATCGAGAAACAGCGTGAGCAAGGTGTAAAACAAAAACTGGTCGGCCTGTTACTGGAAGGCAAGGGCGTATTGCGTAATCACCAGAAGGTCATCGCCGGGGCCGGCGCCGAAGGTGAAATCACCAGCGGCAGTTTTTCACCTACCTTGCAGCGCGCGATTGCGTTTGCCCGTGTCCCTGCGGATGCCGGTGATACTTGCCAGGTGGATGTCCGCGGCAAGTTGCTGACAGCCCGGGTTGTCAAGCCGCCGTTCGTCCGCAACGGCGAAGCACAAATCGAACTTTGAGCCAGCTGGCAGTCTTTACAACCACGAAACAATTGAACAAGTGAGGCAATTATGAGCAACATTCCTGTCGATTTGAAATATGCAAAGACCCACGAATGGGCACGGGTCAATGATGATGGCTCCGTTACAGTCGGTATTTCTGACAATGCACAGGACCAGTTGGGTGACATGGTGTATATCGAGGTACCGGAAGTCGGGCAGACGGTGACTGCTGAAGAGGCCTGTGCGGTCATAGAATCTGTCAAGGCGGCTTCAGATGTGTATGCGCCGATTGGCGGTGAAATCGTTGAAGTCAACGCCAGTCTTTCCGATACACCCGAGACGGTAAACCAGGATGCCTACGGTGAAGGCTGGATATTCCGTCTCCAGCCAACTGACAAGGGCGAGTTGGATGCCTTGATGGATGCCGACGGATACCAGGAATTTATTGATTCTGAAGAACACTGATTCCGGGAATAATCAATACAAACCAAAGATTCTCCAGAGACTATGCCTTTTATACCCCATACAGAAAGTGATGTGCGTGACATGCTGGACGCAATCGGCGTGCAGGATGTTGAAGACCTGTTTGATGAGATTCCAGCCAGCCTGCGCATCGGCGAGTTGTCCGGTGTGCCGGATGGCCTGAACGAGCAGGAAATTACGCGCCTGATGGTGGAGCGTGCCGAGGCCGATGGCCGTCCGTTGTGTTTTATGGGGGCGGGTGCCTATGAGCATCACATCCCGGCCGCAGTCTGGGAACTGACGACGCGTGGCGAGTTTTACACGGCCTATACGCCCTACCAGGCCGAGGCCAGCCAGGGCACGCTGCAACTGCTCTATGAATTCCAGACCATGATGGCCGGGCTGACCGGTATGGATGTCTCCAATGCCTCGCTCTATGACGGTGCTTCCGGTATGGCCGAGGCCGTGCTGATGGCTGTGCGTTCCAATCGCAAGTCGAAGTCAAAACGTATCCTGGTACCAACCGCGGTGCATCCGCAGTATCGCAATACCACGCATACTATAGTCAACAATCAGGGTGTTGAGCTGGTTGAAGTTCCTTACAACTCCGAGGGTGGTCACACCTCGCTTGACTCCCTGCAGCAATTCGAGGGTGAGGATTTTGCGGCGCTGGTCATTCAGCAACCGAATTTCTTCGGTATTCTTGAGGAGGTCGATGCCCTGACCGAGTGGGCGCACAAACAGGGCGCACTGGTAATCGCGGTGGCAAACCCGACTTCACTGGCCTTGCTGACGCCACCGGGTGAATGGGGCGACAGCGGCGCTGATATTGCTTGTGGAGAAGGTCAGCCATTAGGTGTGCCGATGATGGCGGGTGGCCCGTATTTTGGATTCATTTGCTGCAAGCAGGCGCTGGTGCGCCAGTTACCGGGGCGTATATGTGGCCGCACGACTGATCGTGATAACCGGGTCGGTTACACGCTTACGCTGCAGGCACGCGAACAACATATCCGCCGCTCCAGGGCGACTTCCAATATATGTACCAACCAGGGTCTGCTGGTGACGGCGGCAACGATATACATGTCCTTGCTGGGCGCTGATGGTTTGAAGCGGGTGGCCCAGGCCTGTCATGCCAACACCCGCAAACTGGTAACGGCACTCACTGCCGGTGAATACGTCGAACCGATGTTCAATCGGCCATATTTTCATGAGACGGTACTGCGCTTTGCGTTGCCGCTGGACAAAATAATGCGGCCGCTGCACGCGCATAACCTGCTGCCGGGATACGTACTCTCGAATGACTACCCGGAACTGGGTGATGCGCTACTCGTATGTGCCACCGAGACCCGGACGGATGCCGATATTAAAACCTATGCAAGTCATCTGGGCCGGATTATTGAATCGCAAACCGCGGCGGGTTGCCCGGTAGAACCAAAAATGGCGTGACAGCCGATTACCGTAGAGCGACGATTGCAACAGACGGGGGAGACAACATGGCAATAGTAACCTTGCAGGGGAATACATGTAATACCAATGGTGATTTACCCGCCGTTGGCAGTGCCGCGCCGGATTTTCACCTGGTTGATGGCAAGCTGAATGACGTACACCTTGCCGACTACAGCGGCAAAAAGAAAATTCTGAACATTGTACCCAGCCTGGATACGCCGACCTGTGCGACTTCAGCGAAGAAGTTTGATGAGCACGCAGCCGGCCGGGATGATGTGGTGGTGTTGGTGGTTTCCTCGGACCTGCCGTTTGCGCAGGGGCGGTTCTGCGGCGCTGAAGGCCTGGAGAATGTTGTTCCCCTGTCGCTGATGCGTACCCGAGGTTTTGCGAAGGACTACGGTGTATTGATCACCGATGGCCCGCTGGCAGGCATCACAGCCAGGGCTGTTGTGGTGATCGATGAAAACGACCAGGTGGTGTATACACAGCTGGTGCAGGAAATTGCCGATGAACCGGACTACGATGCAGCGCTGGCCGCCTTGTAAAATTAAAAACCCCTGTCATTGCGAGGAACGCAGTGACGCGGCAATCTCATCAAGTCCGCTGCCAGCTTCATGAGATTGCCGCGCTTCGCTCGCAATGACAGGGGTTATAATTTCGTTCCCGCAGACAGAATATTTACTATGATTAACCTGGGTGTATAAATGCTGATATTTGAACAATCCCGTGAGGGTCGTCGTGCGCTGGCGCAGGCGCCTCTGAACTACGAAGACACGCCTGAC
>DAOVYA010000309.1 GCA_030635865.1 Gammaproteobacteria bacterium
CGGGCTGTAGCTGAAAGGGGTGGCCAGTGGTTCCCCGATAAATACGCCCTGTCCCGGCATCTCGACACTCTTCCAGTAGGGCTCAATCAGCGTCTCGCCATTCAGATAGCGGTTGATGACGATATCGGGGCGCGGAAACTTTTGCACGAAGGCGCACGGTTCTACCACGGCACCAAAACTTCCAGTCGCACCGGCCTGCAGCCAGCGCAAACTGCTCATTTGACTGCTGCCGGTCAGTTCGCCACCCGATGAAGTCAGGTGGTCTGCAATGGCACCGGGTAAAAATTGATTGGTAGCAAGGTCCCGGACTTTCTTCAGCCCGGTGAAATAAAACATCACATCGTCCCTGTACTTCAGCGTGCCCCTGCGCCGCACCACCTTTAACCTGAAACGGTCTGACTGCATGAACAGTATCCCCGGGTAGAAGCGTGCCCGGACATTTCTGGCCCTGTCGTTTGTGCTGACAAGATAGCCGCTGCCTTCGGGGTTTGTGTGGTCCGATTGTATGCCCCGGTCAACCAGCGTCTTTATATCTTCAAAGCTTTCACCTGCCAGCATAATGGCCGGGCGCCAGCCAAAATCCTTCCAGGGGCGGCGGCTGTCGCTGTCGAAATACGGGCTCTGCCGGGTCAGTTTGCAGTCCTCGGCGCAGAATGCATCATTGAACCCGGCCGCAAATGCCGTGGTGATAGACATGCAGCCGACGCGGTACGGGGCCGTCCAGGCGAGTGCCCAGGCCTGTACACTTTCCGGTGCCGCTGCATCAACGCCTGCCTTGAGCTTCCTGAAATCCTCGGGGCGCATGGTGCGCTCGCCTGGTTTAAAGCGTACATGTACCAGGTTTTTTGCAGGGATTGCGCGTTGCTCCATGTAATAGTCGGCAATTTTTCGGCTCTCGGGGTCATCATCGTTGACGATCACGCCAAGCTGCGCGGGACCAAACCGGGTGTCGCTGTTGACTGGTCCGGCTGCAGTATTCCTGTCGCAGGCAAACAGTTGCAGCAGCAGGACCAGCAGGGGTACCAGGATATTGCGGGACATACAGCGGCTCAGGCGCTTTCCCGGAACTCGGCCGGCGACATGCCGGTCCAGCGTCTGAAGGCGCGGCTGAAGTTGCTCGGCTCCGAGAAGCCGAGCAGGTAGGTGATCTCGCCGATTGTGCGATGCTGTTCCCGGATGTACTGCAGTGCCAGATCATGCCGGGTACCTTCAAGCAAGCTCTTGAAGTTGGTGTCTTCCGTGTTCAGCCTGCGCTGCAGGCTGCGCAGACTGACGTGCAGGGATTCAGCAATACTTCCCTGGGAAGGTCTTCCATCGATAAGTTGCTCGATGATTGCCGCACGCACGCGCATGGTAATGCTGTCTTGGTCGAAGCGGGCCAGGTAATCCATGACGGACTGGTCGTTGATGCGGGCGAGTTCCGGATTTGCATAGGGCAGGCTGACGTGGGCCCGGTCACTGCTGAAGGACAGCAGGTTCGTGTCTGCAGCGTATTCAACCGGGGTATTGAAAAACGTTTCAAAGCGGTCAGTGCATGCCGGTCTCGGCCGCATCAGCGCTACGCGGACCGGACTGATATCCGGACCACCTGTAATCCGGCACATGCGCAGGAAGAAGGCCATACCGGCATCCAGCCCTTCATAAACAAAACTCTCAATGTCTGCAGGCGGTAACACGGTGAGATCCACGCTGTGGTCTGTTTTTTCAAGCTGAACCGTTGCGGCCGTCGAGATCAGGTGGGAAAAGCGGGTCAGGCGCGCAAGCCCGTCATAGAGGGTATCACTGGCAAGCCAGGCGAGCCCCAGGCCCTGCAGCGCTGCCGGTTGCAGTAATTCTCCTGCTGTCAGTCCAAAACAGGGGTCGCCGGTTTCATCAACTGCGTAACGCCATAGTTTCTGCATCCGTGTGAGCGGGAAACGGGCGGCGGGATCATTGATGTGTTCAATATCGATACCGGCTTTCAGGAACAGGGCGGCCGGTTCGCACTGGTAGTGGCGCAGGGTTTGTTCAATCAGGGCAGCAACACTGCCAAGGGTTGAATAATCCTTTTCAGTACTTTCCATAAGCTGTTTTTTGCATCAGCAGACAAGTCATTGGCGCGTAACGATACGTAAATAGTAGCAGTGTTTTGTTACGGTATCAGTACTAAATGCCATTGCTTGTTAACAGGAATACAGCTCGAAAGCCGACCGATGATTGATTCGTATGAACTCGCCATGCTGCCGGTTACTCACATGCTCGGTCAGGCAGACCCGTTTGACCGTTACTGCAAGGGTCTGAATCGCCTTGATGAGTCCTACCGCAATGTAGTCAACAACGGGATCTGGCTCTATCAGCTGCATACCTACCATGCACTGATTGGTTTGCATTTTGGGGAAGAGGCGAAGTGCGCTGTGCACAATTATCAGCGCGCCGTTTTTGCTGTTCATGGGGGCACCGGCCTGGCGATTGGGAACGCCATGCTGATGATAGACGGCGCGCTGGGGGTGGAGGAGGTGTTGATTCAAACAGAAGCGGGTGAAATCAGTTTGCCGGTCGAGATGAATGTATCACTGACCCTGCTGCTGAATGATCCCGCATCACCTGATTACGTGGAAACAGTGCTGCAGAGAGAGGCACAGATCAGCCAGATGGGCAGCACGGTGGACTGGTGCATGGCACGTTGCCTTATAGCCGGACGCGATGACATCGTGCGTATCTTCTCGCCCATGC
>DAOVYA010000224.1 GCA_030635865.1 Gammaproteobacteria bacterium
AGCCAGCAACAATAATGGCCAGCGTATTGGCTGATTCCACTCGGCCTGGAGCCGCGCACGGAGTACGGGGTCGAGACGCCTGTATTTAAGTGAATTATTGGCCATCAGGTTTGGCTTGGCGTTCTTGTACCAGGCATGGTGCAGGGAAAAATCCTTCGGGAAATACCCCCATACCCAGGGCGCATCATAACGCGCAATGGCTATCATCCTGTCAATCAGGGCCTGGCGTTGCGGCCCGTTCTCCATGTTTTTCATCTGCTCAAACAGGGCATCAAACTCCGGATTCCGGTAGTTAGCTGCATTTTCACCGTTCTTGCCGACCTTGATGTTCTGACCATAGAGCAGAAACAGAAAATTTTCCGGGTCCGGATAATCCGCGTTCCAGCCCCATTGAAATATTTGTGCAGTACCCTTCAGCATTTTATCCTGGAAACGGTTGTAATCTGTGCCTCTGATTACCAGCTGAATATCCAGTTTTGCAAACTGCTTCCTCAACCAGTCGAGCCGCGCCTTGGCATCCGGGCCGGACGAAGGCGTGTCAAAATGCAATACCAGCGGCTTTCCGGTCCTGGCATCACGCCCGTCAGGGTATCCTGCCTCCGCGAGCAATTGCCGGGCCATTTCGATAGATTTACGCTGCAAACCGGATTCAGTGTAATTGTAGACATAGCGGTTTATATCCGCCTCGCCTTCGGTATGCCCGAAGATTCCCTTTGGTATTGGACCCTGGGCCGGAATACCACGGCCATTCAGGAAAATCGAGATGTACTCCTCGAAATCAATCGCAATGGATATCGCATGGCGCAGCTTCCTCGCCCGCTCGGACTGCCCACCGACCACCGGGTCGAGCATATTAAAGCCGGTGTAATAAATCGATGTCGCCACGGAAGTGTTCAATTCGATACCCTGCTCGCGCATCGCCTCGGTCAGGTTTACTTCACCACCCGATCCAATAGCAATTGCCTGGTCAAAGCTGTCAGATGCAATTCCTGAGGAGTCGTAATATCCCTGCAGAAACTTGTTCCAGTAAGGAATAGTTTCTTTCTCCAGACTGAAAGTAACCTGGTCAATAAAAGGCAACGGCTGGCCGGCATCTTCAAGCAGGCCTGCCTCTCTGTCACCTGGCTCTCCCTCCAGGGGATAGGTTTCGCCATGAAAATTCGGATTGCGGCTCAGAACCATCTGACGATTCGGATTATTCACCGTCAGCATATAGGGCCCGGTTCCTACCGGGAACCAGTCCAGTGTTATATTGCGCTCCTTCATGCCTGCCTGTGAGTAGAACCGGTCTGCTTCTTGCGGGACTGGTGCAAAGAACGGCATCGCCAGCCAGTACAGCAATTGCGGGTATTTTCCATGTATTTTTATTCTGTAGGTGTAGCGGTCAATCAATTCCACGCCTTCGAGTGGATATTCATTCAAGTCAAGATAGATGCCCTCTTCCTGCCCGGCTGCAGCTTGCTCCCAGGCCCCGGACAGGGTCTTCTGGTAGGGCTCAAGACCAACAATATATTCACTCATTAACCCGAATATCGGAGAATGCAGGCGAGGATGTGCAAGTCGCTTTAGCTGGTAGACATAATCAGCCGCCGTCAATTCCTGTGTACTGGTATTACTGAAGTCAGCCAGCGTATGTATCGAGGCCATGTCATCTGCCGTCATACCCAGGTAAACGGATTTTCCCTGGTCATCGCGAGCAAAGGCCGGGTGCGGCTGATACCGGATTCCCGGTTTGATTTTTATCTCATAGACGCTAAATGCAATCTCGCCATTTTCAGCGTATGCAGGAAGGCGATTACCTTCAGAGTCCAGGTAGACGGGTACCGGGATTTCAGTTGCCGTCAGTGGAATCAACTCATAGGGCCGCTTCAGATAATGATATTGCAGCGGTGGTTCGTAGATCTGCCCGGTAAACGTGACCTCGTTGGAACTGTAGGATTGTGCCGGGTCCAGGTGATTCGGACGTTCCTGAAAAGACGAATACATAATATTCCGGCCAGTCTCGCCTGCAGGATATGGCCTGTTCCAGGGACCCTCATCACAGGCTGTGAACAACACGCTGCACAGAACTACCAACAGCCTGAGATTTCTCTCCAGGCAGGGAAGCAGCTTGAAAATTCCGGTTTCCGGGGTTGCGGTCATAAGCGGCCATTATAATGACCCGCCGCGCATGTACCATGCCTGCGTGGTCTTCACCCCGGCAGTGTTTTCCGGTACCGTAGCATCTCCTTCCCTGGCGCATACAGATACGTTCCGGGGTTCAACGATCAAACATATATCTTGAAGGTGCCAGCATGGGTTTTATGAATGGAAAGCGTGTTCTTATCGTCGGCGTTGCCAGCAAGCGTTCCATCGCCTGGGGTATTGCACAGGCAATGCACCGTGAAGGGGCTGAACTGGCCTTCAGCTATCCGAATGAAAAAATGGGCGCCCGGGTAAGCAAGCTGGCAACCGAACTGGGCTCGGACATCATCCTGCCCTGCGATGTCAGCAGTGACGAGCAGATCGAGACGCTGTTTACCGATCTCGGCAAGCATTGGGACGGGCTGGATGTCATCGTGCACTCGGTCGCCTTTGCCCCTGCAGAACAACTCGCCGGCGATTACCTTGAATGCGTCACGCGTGAAGGCTTCAAGATTGCCCACGACATCAGTTCCTACAGTTTCGCGGCACTGGCCAAGGCCGGGCACGCCATGATGAAGGGCAGAAATGGTTCATTGCTGACCCTGAGCTACCTCGGCGCAGTACAAACCGTACCTAATTACAATGTTATGGGTATTGCCAAGGCCAGCCTTGAGGCCAATGTCCGTTACCTGGCACAGAGCCTCGGGCCCGAAGGTATCCGGGTCAATGCAATCTCTGCTGGTCCAATCAAGACACTGGCCGCAGCCGGTATCAGTAACTTCCGTAAATTACTGGAAAGCTTTGCGGGGGCGGCCCCGCTGCGCCGTAACGTTACCATCGAAGATGTCGGGAATGCAGCCGCATTCCTTTGCTCGGATCTGGCCTCAGGCATTACCGGTGAGATCACCTATGTTGATGGTGGTTACAATACAGTAGGCCTGGCGCTGCCAGAGTAGTACAGGAGTGCCTCACAAAACGTTGTCTGTCCCCGTTTGTCTTATGCATCGACAAATGTCCGGGTTCAACCAGAGACCCGTCATTCACTGCACTGATTGCACTACACTCTGGTATCGCTGCTAAACACGTACTTCCGGCCAGAATGTGACATTCCCTGTGCTTCCGTAAAGTTCTCAGATGCCGCATAAGTTGCCGTTCCCGACCTGATATCGCACTTCGCTAACCGGTCAAAACCTGCCATTCACGAAATGTCAGCAACCGGTAGCAATCTCAGCTAATCTCCAGCTTGATCCAAATCAAATAGTTGGAGCATTTGTGCCGATGTTATTGACGCAGATTCCCTTGGCGCAACTGCGCGACAGGCACCCACCGAAAATCTTCTTACGAATAAAATTGCATTCATTCTCTATCAGAATTTTCATATATTTATCCTTTCTGAAGCAGATACTTTATATGTACACATATAGTTAGAATCGCAGGATCGCCCAGGGAATTAATATGTATATCGAACTCGCTATTCTCGCTCTGTTTATCTTCTGCTATAGCCTGGTTGCCGGTCGGGTCGAACATGCAGCAGCATCCGGGCCAATCGTATTTGTTGTTGCTGGTCTGCTCATGGGACCCCTGGGGCTCGTCTGGTTCGATGGTTCTGTCTCAAACACCGAATTACGAGTG
>DAOVYA010000131.1 GCA_030635865.1 Gammaproteobacteria bacterium
AAGCGCGATAGCTTATTCCTCTTCTTCCGGCACGGTCGTGCCGTAGTAACCGGCCAGGGCCTCGATCTCTGCTTCTGTTAGCGCGGCTGCAACATGGCGCATACGTGAATAGATATCATTGGTCCGGTCTTCTTCCTTGAACTCGGTCAGGGTGTAGATGAAGTACTCCGGGTACTGGCCAGTCAGGGCCGGGTGATCGAACTGCCCGCCGCGGCCATCGCGACCGTGACAGGAAGCACAGGCCTTGAGCAGGCGCGTTGGGTCGCCGTGAAAGACCAGCCTCAATACCGCCGGATCGGTGTTGCGGTCCGCGGCTACCGGCGCCGGCGCCTGCGAGGCAAACCAGGCTGCCAGGTCCGCCATCTGCCGATCATCCAGGTTACGGGTTTTCTTGAACATATCCCTGTCATCCCGGGACTTTAGCTGATAATCCTTGAGCTGTTTATAGATATAACTGGCACTCATCCCGGCAATATTGACGTCCTCGGGATCATCCGAGACACCGGCATCGCCATGGCACTTGGCACACTTGCTCTCCTTCGCAATCGCCTCGCCACGGGCCGGGTCCGCCGCGGCCAGCAGCTTGACGGTGGCCACGTCAAAGGCCACTGCAGATGAGGGTTCGGCACCGGCCAGCGGGGCAAACAACACCATTGCAGTCAACACCGCGAGTAAACGCATCATGATCATATGCTCCATGGGACCGTACCGTAGGTATCCATCAGGAAGAACTGTGCAATCGGATAGCCGTAACTGGCAATCATGTAGACCAGCACCAGCAGGCACCAGAAACCAAATCCGTTCATCAAGGGCGGCATACGCAGCACGGCATGCACCGGCTCGGCGTATTCGACTTCCAGGTTGGTTTCAGCTTGCGCATTGCCATGCGTTTTCATCAGGTTGTAAACCAGCATCAACGCCGACAGCAGCAGTATGATGCCGCCAACGATCATGGCGATCTGATTGACCTGCCATGAATCAACCAGCACCTGGTCATAGGGTGTCGACGAGATACGGCGCGGCTGGCCGTCCAGTCCCAGCACGTGCCACGGCAGCGTCAACACCAGCATGCCGATGAACCACAACCATAACTGGGTGAGTGCCAGCCGGGTGGAATGCAGTTGCCGTCCGGTCAGCTTTGGCCAGAGGTAATAGGCAATGGCAAAATACATGATCACCACGGTGCCGGCGAAGATCAGATGGAAGTGGCCGGTAACCCACTGGGTATTGTGGATCATGGCATTCATGGCATAACTGGCGTTGATCATGCCGCCAAAGCCACCAAAGGTGAGCATCAACAGGGCCAGCCCTGCGGCCAATACCATGGGGTTGTTCCAGGGCAAGGCACCAATCCAGCCGAACAGCCCCCTGCCACCGCGCAACTTCCCGGCGATCTCCAGCGAGGCGATGATGGTAAAGCCGGTAATCAGGGTGGGCACAGCCACCATGAAGGTGCCGGTCATGTGCAGGAACTTCCAGCCCGCCGCCTGAAACGGGTCCATATAAAGGTGGTGAAAACCGATCGGCACCGAAAATACCAGCAGCATGATAAACGCCACGCGCCCCATCTGGTCACTGAAGAGCTTGCCACCAGCCGCCCTCGGCAACAGGGTGTACATGGCGATGTAGGCCGGAAACAGCCAGAAGTAGACAATCGCGTGCAGGGTCCAGGAAAACAGGGTGCGCGCCAGACCGACATCAACGGTATCGATCAGCCCCAGCGACCAGGGAATCAACTGAAACAGCACCTCCGAGGCAACACCGAGACTGGTAATGAACCAGAGGATGGCATTGGCGGTTGTGCCGTACATGGCCAGTGGCACGGTTTCACCCGGATGGGCCTTTTTCCAGATGCTCATCATCATGACCATCTGCAGGCACCAGACCCAGGAACCCACCACCAGCAGCGTGGCACCGATATAGAACAGCGGATGCGCCATTAGCGGCGGGTAGAAGGTATAGAGTACCGAGGCATTGCCGGTCAGCAGGGGACCGGCCGCCATCAGCACACCGATGAGCGACAACCAGAACCCGAACCAGGCCAGTGGCCTGTTCCAGATGGACTGTTTAAGACTGGTCGTAGCCGTGTAGTAGCCGAAGCCCACCACCAGGAAGGTGGTCAGGACAAACCCCATGAGCACGCCGTGCGTCGATACCGAGGCGAAATACAGTGCCGGAGACTGCATCTCCGGAATCAAACCGCTACGCTCAAGTACCTGGTAGACACCCATGACAGCCGCGGCCAGGAAGGCAATAAAGCCAACCCACATGTTGGCCAGCGCCAGGCCGGCTGCCTTGTCATCCGTCATGATTGTCCTCCCGCCGTTTTCGGCACGACGACCAGGCGTGACCACATCGAGTCATGCCCCAGCCCGCAGTATTCATTACACAGCAGGGAATACTCCCCCGTGCGCGGAAACGTGGTCGTGACCTCCGAGATATAACCCGGGACGACCATGGTGGTCATATTGGTGTTCGGTACATGCACCCCGTGCAGGACATCGGCGCTCGCCAGCCGGAAGGTGACCTTTGTATCGACCGGCACCTCGATGCGTGGCGGGTAGAAACCATAACGTGCCGCCACCAGGGTAACCCGCACGCTGCCGTCGGGATTGGTCTTTACCCCGAGATTGTCCTCGGCGAACTCTTCCGACAGATGCAAGCGCGAGGAATCTATGGTCTCGACATTGCTGGGCGGATGCAGGTTGCTGGCCACGGCGTAATAACCCAGTGTCACCCCCATCACGACGGCAAGGACAAGGGATATCCAGACCCATTTTCTTTCCAGCGGGTCATCGCAGATACTTTTTAATGGATCAGCCATATTGCCTTCCCTAGTTTATGGGTCCGTTTTCAAGGAACATGCCGAAAAACATCCAGGCCCAGCCGGCAAAGATCAGCGCACCGATAAGCAGCATCAGTGCAAAGGTTCCCTTGGGCGGACTATCGAGGATTTTCTGTTCCTCTTCAGGGGTTAGTTGACTCATTCAGGTTCCTCCTTGCCGTTACGATCAATCATAAGCAACCTCTGATTAATCGTCATTCCGGGCGGAGCGCAGCGTAGACCCGAAATCCAGTAGTTACTATCAATACAATTCTGGATTCCCGCTTCTGCGGGAATGACGTGAAATGAATGAATCAGAGTTTCCCTAACATGTTGTGAAAACTATTATTTACCACAGCAATTCGCGCCGTGGATGGCGTTTATACCTGCTACGGGAGCCGCACAGGACAACGAGCACCACACCCATCCTCCCTATGCGGCCAAACTGGTAGCAGCACGCTTGATCTGGATCAACTTACCATAACAGTGGAGTTGGTATAAGTACCTGCAAGGCAGCAAACTGTATTTTTTGCTGTAAACATCGAACAACACACGGGGCAGTCACCACAATGAATATCTCGGGCATTCTCGTAATCGTTTCACCACAACGGGTCGACTCAATGGTCGACCAGCTGAGGGAAATGGACGGCATCGACGTCCATCACATCGAGGCGGCAACCGGCCGCATCGTCATCACCCAGGAAGCCGAACACATCAGAGACGAGGTCGATGGCCTGAAGCGCATCCGCGCCCTGCCCGGCATCATCCTCGCGGAAATGTCCTACCACAACTTTGAAGAAGATAACGACCTGATCGATGCCATACCGTCAGACCTCGACGACGAGGCCAACATACCCGCATATTTGAACGAATAACCATTATCTAGATCAGCAGCTTACCTTAAGTAGTTAAACTAATTCAGGAGAGAGCAATGGACGTGACCCGCAGAGAGTTCATCAAGACCAGTGCAGCAGCGGCCACCGCCACAGCCGCCGGCATCACGATACCTGTCACCGCCCTGGCCAAGTCAAAAGAAGCCGAGGCCGGTGTGCAGTGGGACAAGGGTGTGTGCCGCTTCTGCGGTACCGGCTGCGGCATCATGGTCGGCACCAAAGAGGGCCGCATCGTCGCCACCAAGGGCGACCCGGATGCGCCGGTCAACAAGGGGCTCAACTGCATCAAGGGCTACTTCAACGGCAAGATCATGTACGGCAAGGACCGTCTTACCAAACCATTGATGCGCATGACGAACGGCAAGTTCGACAAGCAGGGCAAGTTCCAGGCGGTCAGCTGGGAACGCGCCTTCGATGAAATGGAGAAGCAGTTCAAGAAAACCTACAGGGAAATGGGACCACACGGCGTCGCCATCTTTGGCTCCGGCCAGTACACCATCCCGGAAGGCATTGTCTCGGCCAAGCTGATGAAGGCCGGCTTTCGCAGCAACAACATCGATCCGAATGCACGCCACTGCATGGCCTCGGCCGTGGTGGGCTTTATCCAGACCTTCGGCATCGATGAGCCGGCCGGTAACTACGATGACATCGAGCACACCGATACCGTCGTCACCTGGGGCGCCAACATGGCCGAGTGCCACCCGATCCTGTGGGCGCGCGTCTCCGACCGGCGGCTGAGCAATGACAATGTCAAACTGGTGAACCTGACCACCATCAGCAACCAGACCTCCGATATTGCCGACACCGAGATCGTCTTCAAACCGGGTACCGATCTTGCCATCCAGAATTACCTGCTGCGCGAAATCGTCAAGCGCGATGCAGTCAATCATGACTTCGTCAAAAAGCACTGCGTGTTCGCCACCGGCCCCTACGACATCGGTTACGGTATGCGCGCCACCTCCAAGTACGCCTTCGATGCCGAAAAGGACATCCAGGCCAAGGAGCTGGAGGTCACACTGGACAAGGACGAGGCCATCGCCCAACGCAAAAAGGCCGGAGAAGTCGTCAAGCAGGCCAACCGTACCAAGGCGATGGGCCACTGGATGATCGAATTCGACGAGTTTAAAAAAGGCGTGGAACCCTACACCCTGGACTTCGTGGCACAACTGTCCAAGGGTGATCCGGACGAGGACATGGCGTCCTACAAGGCCAAGCTCAAGCATTTGGCCGACCTGTATGTCGACAAGAACCGCAAGGTGGTCAGCTACTGGACCATGGGGTTCAACCAGCACTACCGCGGCAGCTGGGTCAACGAACAGAATTACGCCATCCACCTGCTGCTTGGCAAACAGTGCATGCCGGGCAACGGCGCCTTCTCGCTTACCGGCCAGCCCTCCGCCTGTGGTACCGCACGCGAGGTGGGCACCTTTGCACACCGGCTGCCGGCCGACCTGGTGGTGTTCAATCCCAAGCACCGGGCCTTCAGTGAGAATCTCTGGAAACTGCCGCCCAAGACCCTGAATCCCAAGGTGGGCAGCCACATCACCAAGATCCTGCGCGACATGGAGGACGGTTCGGTCAAATGGGCATGGGTACAGGTCAACAACCCCTTCCAGGCGAGCGCCAATGCCAACCACTGGATCAAGGCGGCACGCAAGTCAGACAACTTCCTGGTGGTATCCGACCCCTACCCCACGGTCTCGGCCAAGGTGGC